>NZ_WXYH01000322.1:0-196147 GCF_009872365.1 Rhodococcus sp. T7 | reverse complement strand
CATGGAGTTCCTCACCAACATCATCGAGTCGAGCATTCTCCACCATGGTGCACCACGGGGTGAACAGTAATTCACCCGGTGCGGGTGTTGTGCGCCGTTTTAGCCGTATGGCGGTGGTAAACCCCAGCTCGGCAGATGCGACGACTTCAGCCTTCTGCGCCCTCCCGCTCGTCGACAACGGTCCGCAGTGCGCGTATCGCGGCGGAGGCGGACGGCCAGCCGGCATAGAACGCGAGATGGGTGATGGCCTCGCCGATCTCCTCCGCGGCCAGGCCGTTGTCCAGCGCCTTCCCGAGGTGGAAGTGCAGCTGATCGGGGCGGCTTTGTGTCACCAGCGAGGCGATGGTCAACAGGCTGCGATCGCGCGGCGGCAGCTCGGGGCGAGTCCAGACGTCGCCGAACAGCACATCGTCAGTCAGCTCCACGAGTTTGGGGGCGAGCGAGCCGATCGCTTGCTGAGCCCTGGACGGTTGATCCACCATTGAGTCCTTCCGAATGGACTGCACAGGAACGTATTACGTCTGCTTCCACGACGGTCGAGGACTGCCCGTCATGCAATAATATATAATCTATCCAAATGCGATCGTCAAACTCCGTGCACCCGAGCAACCGATCACGATGCTCGACCCAGAGCCACGCCCTGTGCCCTCCACGGCACGCGGGGCCGCAACGCTGAGGGAGGTACTGCGATTGCCTGGAAGAGCAGGCCCCCCGCGAGCTCGGGTTCGACCTCGACCTCGACACCGACAACTGAGGAGCACATCATGGAGTTCATCACCCCCGTCCCCACGGGCAAGGGTCCGGCCGGACAATTCACCGGCGACGTCTGGTACGACATCATCTACGCAGGCGAGGAACCCTCGCGGGCGCGGACGAACATGGTTCGCTTCTCCCCCGCCGCCCGCACGTTCTGGCATCGCCATGTCCTCGGGCAAACCCTGCACGTCGTCTCCGGTGTCGCGCTGGTCGGTACGCGCGACGGTATCGTCTTCGCGGCCCACCCGGGCGAGACCGTGACCTGTCCTGCCGGTGAGAAGCACTGGCACGGCGCCGCCGAAGACCGGTTCATGGAACACCTCGCGATCTGGGAAGGCGACGGATCCGGCGCGCCGGAGACGACCTGGCTCGAGGAAGTCACCGACGAGCAGTACCACGCACCGCGCACCCGCCGCCCCTGAACAATCCGAACACCACCAGAGGAGATCACCTGTGACCGACACGATGCGCGCACTCGTCGGCGGGATCGGCCCCGACTGGGTCCTCGAGGAGGTGCCCGTTCCGCAACCCGGACCGGGTCAGGTCCTGATCCGGAATCGGGCCGCGGCGACCAACAACGCCGACATCCCGATGCTCACCGGAGCCGACCCCACCGCGGGCGGGCACGGCAGGAAGTACATCGCAGGGTTCGAGTACGCCGGTGAGGTGGCCGCACTCGGCGAGGGTGTGGACACCTGGCAAATCGGTGACGCGGTGATGGGGTCGATCCCGTCGGCCTTCGCGGAGTACGTGGTCACCGACCACCGATTCGTCCTGCCCCGCCCGGAGGGACTCGACCCGGAGATCGCCTGCGCGTTGCCGACGGGCCTGCTCACCGAACACGGCGCGCTCACCACCGCCGGGTTCACGGCAGGGCAGAGCGTGCTGATCACCGGCGCCTCGACCGCGATCGGCCTCATCGGAGCCCAGATGGTCACGGCGTTGGGTGCCTCGCAGGTGATCGGCACTACGCGCAGCAGCGCCAAGCGGGACCTGCTGACCGGCGTCGGCGTCGATTCCGTCATCGTGACCGGCGAGCAGGACTTGACCGAGGCGACGCTGGCCGCCACCGACGGCCGCGGCGTGGACGTCGTGCTCGACCATGTCGCGGGGCAGACCTTCGCGGACTGCCTGCGGGCGACGAAGGAGGACGGTCACGTGGTCAACATCGGCCGCGTTGCCGGTCCGACCTCGACGATCGACATCGATCACCTGTCCTACCGTCACCTCACCGTCCACGGAGTGTCCTTCGGGTTCACCCGTGACTGGGAGATGTCCGCAGTCATCGCCGGCCTCCTGCCCGAGGTCCTTCCCGCCGTCGCCCGTGGTGAGATCCGTCCGGTCATCGACTTGACCGTGGAGTTCACGCAGTTCCAGCGGGCTGCCGATCGGCTGCGTTCCGGTGAGGCGCTCGGAAAGATCGTGATCACCCTTCCCTGACGACCGTTGCGGCAGTCGAGCCGCCAGTGACGAGTTCGGCTACGCCGCGCCAGGACCCAGCGGCGACTTCGATGCGCCATGATCGGATCGTGGCGATATTCAACGACTACGACAAGTACGCGTCGGCGTACGACGCCGACATCGAGGACAACGTGTACAACTCGTTGTACGAGCGCCCCGCGATGCTGACGCTGGTCGGCGACGTCGCCGGCCGGAGGGTGCTGGATGCGGGCTGCGGCAGCGGTGTGCTGGCGCAGGCGCTCGTCGCCGCGGGCGCTGCAGTCACCGGCGTCGATGTCAGTACGAACCTGCTCGCAATCGCCCGAAACCGCCTGGGACCCGACGTCCCGTTGATCCAGGCAGATCTCGGCCGGCAATTGCCCATCCGGTCGTCGACCTTCGATGTCGTCGTCGCGTCGCTGGTGATGCACTACCTCCACGATTGGTCGGGACCGTTGTCCGAGTTTCGACGGGTACTCGCGCCGGGCGGGTGCGTCGTCATCTCGACGCATCACCCGTTCGTGGACTTCAGGCCGTCCGGGCAGGGCGACTACCTCGGCACGTTCGAGTTCACCGAGAAATGGGTCAAGTCCGGCGAGACCTTCCTCATGAGGTTCTGGCACCGGCCGTTGCATGCAATGTTCGACGCCTTCACCGCGGCAGGATTCACCGTCGAACGCGTCTCGGAGCCGCGCCCCGGTACCGCTGTGCGTGATCGCTCCCCCGAACTCTTCGAGCAGCTCAGCCGTGAAGCTCCGTTCATCTTCTTCATCCTGCGCAGCGGCGACCACCAGCCCATGCCGGCCGGGGAGACGCTGTCAGGGAATATGCATCAGCTTTCCGGCGAGGGTGAACAGGCGGCGGGCGAGCCTCATGACGGGCAGGCCCAGGGGAATCAGGAGGATCGTGACGCACAGTATCCCGCCGACGAGCCACACCACGGCCGCGACGATCCCCAGCACCGTGCCGAGTACGGCCGTGAGGATTCCCAGCACCACATCGAGCAGGCCCTTTAACAATCGCATGATGACCTCCTGGTTACAGTCTGCCCGCATGCACACCGGATCGCACCTGCCGAAAGTGGCCTGCACCAGCGATGCTCGGTTGTGTCAGACCACCCGCTCGAGTGCGCGGACGTCTGCGTCCAGTTTCCTGTACAGCCAGTAGACGGCGACGAACGCGAGCCCGGAGGCCGCGCACAATCCCACGACCGAATCGCGCCCCCTGCGGGACGATTTCAGAGCGCCATAGCCAGCGTGCCGACTCCCGGTCCGTCGAGGTCGTCCAGCGCCACCTTCCGGCCGGAGACGGCCAGAAGGAGTGACAGGGCGTTGCCGCTCACTTCCGGGCCGTCACCGATGGATACGTCGGCGTCCGCGGCCGTCAGCCGGACACGGGCGACAAGTTCCTTGGCGCCGCCGAAGGACGCCGGGGTGCGCGTCTGCAGGCGGAGCGATCTGACGACTGCCTCCGCCGGGTAGGAGCGGGTGAGACCCAGCGGTCGACGGATGTCCTCACCGTGGACGACCTCCTCGACGAGCCGGCTGTCGAGGGGCGCCGGGGGTGTCGACGTGCGCGACGCCACCCGGCGAAGCCGCTCCAGCGTCTCCTGCGGCGAGGCACCGCGTTCGCGTTCCACGCCGCGAGCGTTCTGGCGGTCGAAGTCGAACCGCGCCCGGGCGAGCCCGACCACGAACCCGAGGCGCGTCGTCCGAGTCGTGTCGATCAGGTGAGCGACCACGTCGTGGACCGTCCACTCGCCGCAGAGCGACGGCTCGTCCCACCGCTCGGCGTCGAGGTTCACGAGGTCGTCGATCAGCGCGGCACGCTCCGCGTGCACCATCGACCAGACATCTTCCACGGCTCTCTCCTTCGGTCGGACACATCGTCTACCGTGTAGGACTCCCCGATCCGCGGAAAATCATCGGTCACCCGGTCGCGAATTCGACGTCCGGCAACTCGGGTTCGAGTGTCCGGTCAAGACCGGCGATCGTCACAGACTTCGGTTCGGCCGTCGAACGTACACGCGCACAGCGGGTTCGGTTCCGCTCCCCCGAACAGTGCGACCGCCAATCCCAGGACACCGATGCCGCCGGACAGCACGGCACCGAGCAGGAATACGTCAGTCATCAAGCACCCTCCCCTTGTCTCTCGTCCCCCATTACAACAGTTCTGCCCTCGGATCGTAGCCCCGGCCCACCGGGGATTCACCGCGGCGGGTTTGCCTTCGGGAGAAGCGCGAGGACGAGGGCCAGCATCGTCAGGACGAGGACGAGCACGGCCACGCCGCCCCACTGCCCGCTCGCCCAGGCGATACCTCCGACCCAGCCGAACAGGCTGGATCCGGCGTAGTAGGAGACGTTGTACAGCGCCGTCGCCTGTGCACGGCCCGTTGTCGCATGCGCGCCGACCATGCCCGATGCGACGGCATGGCCGACGAAGAGTCCGGCGGTGACCGCGGCCAGACCGAGGAGGATCAGGATCAGCGATCCGTCGAGGCTCAGCACCGTCCCCCCGGCCATGAAGGCGCAGGCCAGCACGAGCACGGTTCGGTGGCCGAGCCGTCCCACCAGCCAGCCCGCGGCGCGGGAGCCCGCAGTGCCCGCCAGGTACGCGAGAAAGATGAGCGACACCACCGTCGGCGCGAGATGATAGGGGGCCGTCTCGAGGCGGAAGGGAAGGTAGTTGAAGACCGCCACCATGCCGCCGACGAGCAGCGCACCGATGCCGAACAGTGCCAATAGCCGGACATCCCGTAGGTGAACGGCGAGCCTGCCGCCGGACGGGACGGAGGAGCGCCGCCCCCGCCCGGCGGGTAACAGCACGATCAGGACGGCCATCAGAATCGCCAGGCCCACTCCGAGAATCGCCAGCGCGGGATGCCACCCGAGATGATCCGCCACCGGGACGACCAGAAGCCGACCGCTCAGCCCACCCAAAGATGTTGCGGCAACGTAGGAACCGGCCAGCACCGCCGTCCGCGCCGGAGCCGCGATTTCGTGGAGCAGCGTCATCGCCAACGCGGGCAGTCCACCGAGCGCCACACCCTGCACGAAGCGTCCCGCCACCAGCGCCTCGAACGTGGGAAGCCAGGGGACGGCCACGGCGAGCAGCCCGGCGGACGCCGCCGCATACCGCATCGCGGTGGGACGTCCGACTCGATCCGAGAACCGGGCCCACGGCAACACCGACAACGCCAGCCCGAGGGTGGCCGCCGAGACCAGGAGCGACGCCTGCGCAGCACTGACGGAGGCGTCGTGCCCTATCTGCGCCAGAAGCCCTTGCGGCGCATACATCAATGCGAAGGTCGCCAGGCCCGCACACCACAGGGCCGCCGAGAGTCGGCGGTCCCGATTCGACTCCCTCGGCAGATCTCGCGAGGCGACCGGCTCGCGGGTGTCCCTCTCGGTGAAATGCGTAGCGGACATGCCTTCGACGGTAAAACGACACGACCGATGAATCCAATGCATGTTGGGCGAAGAACTCATACAGTTGGATCATGAATAGTGAGGGGGTCAAGGCCCTGCTGCCGCACCTTCCCGTCCTCGTCGCCCTCGGCGAGGTCGAACACGTGACCGTTGCCGCCGCGATGCTCGGAATGCCACAGCCCACGGTCAGCCGGATAGTCCGCCGACTGGAGAAGCAACTCGGCACACCCCTCCTGGAACCGGACGGGCGGGGCGTCCGGTTGACGGATGCAGGCCGGACGCTGGTGCCGTACGCGCAACGCGCACTCGAAGCGGTCGTGGACGGCCTCGACGCCGTCCGGACCCAGGACCGACGGACGCGTGCAACCGTTCGGATCGCCTTTCAGACGTCGCTCGGCGAGCACCTCGTGCCCGAGTTGATTCGGATCGTCCGCGCAGAGGATCCGGCGATCCGGTTCGTCCTCAGCCAGGGCGCGCGGCGCACGTGCCTGAACACCCTCGTCGACGGGGAGGCCGACATCGCCCTCGTTTCTCGTCTCCACCCCCCGCCGGACGGACTGACGGTCACGCCGCTGTTCGAACAGCCACTCGTCGTCCTGGTGCCCTCCGACCACCCCCTGGCCGTCTCGACATCGACGACGATCCGCGACCTCGCATCCGAGCCGATCATCACACTCAAGCCGGGCTACGGCCTCCGCGGATCCGTCGACGACCTGTTCGCACGGGCCGGCGCTCTCCCCACGATCGCGTTCGAAGGCGAGGACCTCCGGACCGTGTCCGGCCTCGTGGCATCCGGCTTGGGCATCGGCATCATGCCGGCCGCCGACACTCCCCCACCCGGCTGCGCGCAGATACGCCTCGACGATCCCCGAGCGACCCGGGACATCGGTGCCGCGCTGCTGCCCGGCGCCCCGCGATCCGCGGTCACCACGGTGCTCACCGCCCTCGTCGCGCTCACCTCGACGGAGAACCGTCACGCCGAGCAACCGAACCCGAGGGAATCGACGTGAACCGCGAACATCTTCAACTGAACTACGGACTGCGATTCGACTGGGGCCTGCCGGGGGCGAAAGCCGTCGGGGCCGCCGCCGATGTCGCGGTCGTGGTGGACGTCCTCTCGTTCACCACCACCCTGACCGTGGCGGTCGACGCCGGCATCGCCGTGCTGCCGTACCGATGGAACGACGATTCGGCGGAGCGCTACGCCCGCGAGTCGGACGCGACCCTCGCCGTCGGGCGCAGCCGCGCGTCGAACGAGCAGATCAGCTTGTCGCCGAACACGATTCGATGCACCACCGCGCCGCGCAGGCTGGTCCTCCCCTCGCCGAACGGATCGAGCATCTGCTTCGAACTCGGCACCGGAGCCGGGGTGTGCGTCGGAGCGTCCCTACGGAATGCGACCGCGGTCGCCGGCTGGATCGCCCGGCACTGCACGCCGACGTCGGTGGTGTCGGTGATCGCCGCCGGTGAGAAGTGGCCGAGCGGCGAACTCCGGCCGGCGATCGAAGACCTGTGGGGTGCGGGCGCCGTGATGTACGCACTGACCGCGACCGGCTGGGACGCCGAAGCGTCGCCGGAAGCACTGATGGCCATCGCCGCCTGGCGCGCCGTCGCAGACACCCTCCCGCAGTCCCTCGCGGCATCTGCGTCTGGACGTGAATTGCGCGCAGCGGGATACCCGGAGGACGTCGCCATCGCCGCCGAAGTCGACCGGAGCACCGCCGTCCCGGTCCTCGAGGACCGCGTCTTCCGAGGACGGGAAGCCGGTTGACCGTCGGATGCGGCCGCCTCGATGTTCCGTTCGGGTGCCGAGCGTTCTCAAGCGCTGACGGTGACCGTCACATTGCCGACCTTGTGGCCCAGGTCGACGTATCGGTGTGCGTCGACGATCCGATCCAGCGGGAAGTTGCGATCGACGACGATGCGGAAACGGTCGGATTCGATCAGTTCCTTCACGTAGGCAAGTGCGCTCTTCTTCTCGACGGACATCCCCGGTCGAACGGTTCTTCCGCCGCGCACCGCGGTCCACGCACCGAGCGGCCAGTTGATCAGACCGGTCGTGGGGAGGTAACAGCCGTGCGGCGTGAGTGCCCGTCGGCATCGCGCGAACGAAGTCGGGCTGACGGTATCGAAGATGACGTCGTAGGCCTCGTGGTGTGAAGTGAAGTCTTCCGTGTGGTAGTCGACGACGTGGTCGGCTCCCAGGTCGGTGACCAGGTCGGCGTTACGGGACCCGCACACCGCGGTGACTTCGCCGCCGAGGTGTTTGGCGAGTTGCACCGCGGCGGTTCCGATGCTCCCGGAGGCCCCGTTGACCAAGACGTGCCGGCCGCTACGGATGTGTGCCTTGTCGCGAAGGAAGTACAGCGCCGTCGAGGGGCCGTCGACCGCGGCGGCCGCCTCCTCGAAGCCGATGCGGGCGGGCTTCCGCTCGAGCGACGCGGACTCGGGCAAGCAGATGTATTCGGCGCACGCACCCAGATGGAATCCGGCGAATCCGAAAACCTGGTCGCCCATGGCGAACCGGCGTACGTCCGCGCCCGCCGCTTCGATAATTCCGGAAAATTCGAGCCCGAGCATCCGCCGATTCCTCCGCGGCCGGGTGACGCCGAGGACGATGCGTCCCCAACGGGGCGACCCCCTGCGCATGAGGGTCTCGGCCCTCGTCACCGTCGTCGCGTGCACTCGCACGAGCACTTCGTCCGGCTTCGGTGTGGGTCGCGCAACATCACGGACGCTGAGGACTTCCGGTGGTCCGAACTCGGAGTACACGACTGCCTTCACCGGCAAATCCTCCTCCCGAAAGCTCGTCCGACATCGTCGCCGATCGATCCCATCATCGCTCATCCTCGCGCCTCGACGAGACCATCGACTCGAATCCACCGTGGTGCCCGACCCGGCCACCGGGCTACGACGGATCCGAACCTACTCACATCCCAGGGAAGATGCTCGCGCCCAACATATTTTGCGACGTCCGGAGCACTATCGCGGAGGTCCTGATCGACGGACGTGGACTGGTCCCGGGCCGCGTGGACATGGATTGCGTACCTTCTCCGGGACGCGCACAGTCACACCTCGAAGCGCCTATGCTGACCCGCACACGCACGCTCTCGTCGAGGGAGGCCCGGGATGTTCGTCCTGCTCCGGCACGCCCATGCGATTGGAAAGCAAGACTGGAGCGGGCCAGATGCCGACCGACCCCTCAGCGCCCTGGGACGTGAGCAGGCCGCCGGCCTCGTCGACACACTCGCCGGAGTCGAGCTACGCGTTCTGTACTGCAGCCCGACGACCCGGTGCCTCGACACACTCGCCCCCTTGGCCGCCGCCCGCCGCCTGCCCATCCACGAACATTCGCTGCTCGCTCCGGATGCGGTTCCCGACGAACTGTGCGCCGCGCTGGACACCGTCGAACTCGCCGGCACCCTGTGGTGCACCCACGGCGAGGTCCTCACCGGGCTGGCGGCATGCACCCGCGCCGACGGAACACGCATGTACCCCATCGGGCAGACTGCGAAGGGTGGAGCCTGGCTGCTGAATGCACATTCCCCACTGCGCTATATCGCGCCCGTCCCACCGCAGTAGAGCCACGCTGTGGTTTCGGCACTCAGGCTATGCGCCCCGTGTTCGAGCGGGTCGGCTCACGTGCTGTGGTGGCGAGCTGCTCGCGGATCAGGCGGAGGGTGATTTCGGGCTGCTCGAACTGGGGTACATGCCCGCAGGCTTGCAGCGTCACCGATCTGGCGGCGGGAACGGCGCTCGTGACGTGACGCGCAAACCGGGCCGGAACGAGTGTGTCGCGGTCGCCCCACAGGAACAGCGCGGGCACCTCGAGGCCCGCGATCCGGTCCCAGAGGCCGGTCTCCCCGAACGGTTCGTCGAGATACAAGCCGAGCAGGGCGGACCACAGCGCCCGGCGACGGGAGGCATGCCGCAACGACAGCTCCCATTCGTCAGCTGCGGCCTCGTACCAGTGCCGCGGCACCACGCCCGGATCCGCCAGCAGAGCCCGCAGCCCGGCACGGGCCCCCGCGTGGAGAAGCCGCGGCGGCACGGCGAGGGGAAGGCGCGCCACATCCAGCGGAAGCACCCGGGCCAGTGAGGTCAGTCGGCGCCGGTGACGGAAGGCCATCGCCGGGCACAGCAGCACCAACCCGGTCACAGCGTCCGGGTCGCGCAGCGCGAGTTCGAGTGCGACGCGGCCGCCGAGAGAGTGTCCGATCAGCGCGGCACCGCGGGCGTCGACCGCATCGAGGAAGGCCCGCAACCAGCGATGCAACTGTTCGGGGGTGTAACGCCAGGCCGGGGCCGCCGAGGATCCGAACCCGGGAAGATCGGGGCAGATCACACGATGGTCCGATGCGAGGTCGGCCAGCACCGGCAGCATGGAGGAGTTGTTTGCGCCGAGACCGTGCAGCAGCACCACCGGCCGTTGGTCCGGGTCACCCGCTTCGAGGTAAGCCGTGCGCACCCCGTAGGCGCTGGTCTCGCGGGCGCGTGCCCGCGTCGGCAATTCGGCATCGGGCGCGAACGTACCGCCGATCGCGAGGACCGTTGTCATGCTGCCGCGGATCTCGAGTGCTCCGGACAGGAAGGCGTCGGCCACGCTGATGCGGCCCGCGAGCAGGTCGCCGAGCGTGGCCGCGTCGGTGCGGACGGTGCTGGTCGGGTGTGCAACCCCGCCGCGTCGGTACGTGACGGTGCCTTCGTCGATGCGGACGGTCCATGTGCCGTGGTCGGTGATGTCCAGGTTCATCGTGACCCGCCGGTGGCCGAGCGCGCTGCGGGTGACATCGCGTGGCAGATACTGGGCGAGACAGATTTCCGGATCACAGCTCACGGGTGAGCGTGCCATGGTCATGACCACTCCTTACCGCTCCGATACCCACCGGTCCAGGTCGGATCGCTGAGGAGGCACTCCCTCGTGAGAAGTGCATCGGTGCGTTGCTCCTCGGGAACGAAGTTTGTCCGTTCCCTCCTGGTTTCAACGCCGACAAGGCACCGGCTAATCCTCCGGGTCCGCATTTCGGTGCGGCCTCCTCGCCACGCGTCCGGCCGAGAACACCACTGCCACGACCACCAGATACGCCGCCCAGATCAGCAGGAACGGACGCAGCCATCCCTCGTCGACCGTCTGCCCCCGGTCCCCGACGCAATACAACGCAAAGTTGGTGGAAATCCCGTCGCCGCCGCGGCGCGGGCTCCACACCCAACTCCACCGGTCCGGTCACAGCCGCTGCACCTCGATCACGACCGCGGTGACTCGACCATCACCGTCGGCTACAGCCCCCGGGTCCAGTTCACCGAAATGCCGGCCACTGCTCCCCATCGAATCCGGTGTGCGCGAGGGCATCATCCACCAGCGCCTCCACCCGACTCAGCGCCGGAACGTCGCCGAGCCGGAACGACCGCGCATCGAGATCCTCCAAGGCGGAGAACATCACCGGACTGGCGTCGCTCAACCACTCGCCGTCAAAGGTGTACCGGTCGAGCTGATCAGGCTTCGCAGGGTTGCGGACCGTCACATCCAGCGTCTCGACCCGCGCCACATCGACACTCGTCACCTGCACGTCTGTAACGCCGTACCGGGCGGCAAGCTCCGCCAGCCCCTCACGGACGAGGGCGCTCGTCATGCCCCCGCCACGTGTCCGCATCGCAGCATCGAAATCCGCTCGATCAACAGCCCCGGAAACCCCTTCCTCACAGCGACCGACGGGACGACAATTTCCGTTATGGACGTCACCGAGCGGCAACACATCGACGTGGTGCGCGCACACCTCATCCAGCGATACCAATACGTCGACCCCGGCCGGGTCGAGAATGCGGTCGAGACCGCCCATCATCGATTCGACAGCTGCCGGATCCGGGACTTCGTGCCCCTGCTCGTCGAACGCGCTGCGGTGAAGGCACTCGACAAATCCCTGACAATCGCGCCGTCCAGCGCTTACCCGAGAGTGCACGAGTCGCCCTAGGCCTCACACTGCTCCGACGGCGGGAACCCGCCGCGACTCCCACAATCCGCGGACCTGCGTGCCTGCGTGCCTGCGTGAGGTCCGGTGTCGGTGGTCTCGACTGAAACCACGATCCTCACGGGCGCGGTGTGCTCTGCTGGGGACCACAGAGGCCGGGAGGTGGGACGTGCGAGCTGAGGTCGGCGGGCTGGCGCCGATGAGCCCGACCGAGGCGATGTTCTTGCTGTTCGAATCCCCGTCGCACCCGATGCACGTGGCCACACTGGCCCTGTTCGATCCCCCGAACGACACCGCACCCGGTGCCCACGCCGCCGACATGGTCGAGCGCCTGCACGCGAACACCGAGGCCTCCGAGCTGTTCCGCAAATTGCCCATCCGCCCCCTGCACGGGTATCCGTGGTGGCGGTCGGAGCGGGTCGTCGATCTGGGCTACCACGTGCGGCACAGCGCCGTTCCCGGCGACGGCACCATGGCCGAGCTGCTGCGGCTGGTCTCGCAGATGCACTCGATCCCGCTCGATCCGCAGCACCCGATGTGGGAGATGCACGTCATCGAGGGCCTCACCGACGGGCGCACCGCCGTGTACACGAAATTTCACCTGTCCCTGACCGATGGTGCCTCCGGGATGCGGCTGCTGCACCGTACGCTCTCGGTCGATCCGGACAGCCGGGACTGCCCGGCGCCGTGGAGCCCGTCCGTCGCGGCACCTGCTCCACATCAATCACTGAACCCCCGCGGAGTGCTGTGGTCCGGCCTGGGCATCACGCGGGAGATGGCCGCCGCCGTCCCTACTCTGGTCCGCGCCGGCTACCACGGCCTGACCGAGGAAACTCTCACGCTGCCTCTGCAGTCCCCGCCGACGATCTTCAACGCCCCGACCGGCCGCGCCCGCAAAGTCGCCGCCCGATCCTGGCCCCTGAAACGGCTGCGCCGGCTCGCCGCCTGCACCGGCGCACCGTTGGACGTAGTGGTGTTGACGATGTGCGCAGGAGCGCTCCGCACGTATCTCCTCGACCAATACGCCCTTCCCGACGCGCCTTTGACCGCGATGCTCCCCGTCCCACTCGACCTCGGCGAGGGGCCCACCATCGGGCCGGGCGGCGACCGTGGGATCGGGGCAATGGTGGTGTCCCTGGCCACCGACGAAGGCGACCCACTCGCCCGCCTGAACCGGATCGCCGACTCCGTAGCGCACACCAGCGGAGTTGTCGCCGCCCTGAGCCGTACCCAATTTCAACTGATCAGTGCCCTGACACTGAGCCCGATCATGCTCGACCCGGTCCGCCGGGTCCTCGACGACATCCCGCCGCCGTTCAACGTGATGATCTCCTTCACCCCGGGACCGACCCGGCCGCGGTATTGGAACGGCGCCCATCTGGACGCCGTCTACCCGATCCCGACCCTCGCGCGTGGCCAGGCGCTGAGCATCACACTGACCAGCCGTTCCGGGCAGCTGCATGTCGCGGTGGTCGGCGACCGCACCGCGGTCCCCCACCTGCATCGGATCATCGGCCACCTCGACACCGCACTGACCGATCTCGACACCGCGGTCGGTGCGGCCTCCCCGTGACGCCGAGGGCGCATCACGCGAATGGTCCCCCACGCACGGTCATCGGCGGCGTTCGGGCTCCGGTGCGATGGGATTGCCCTGCCAGCGGGTCGAGTCGGGCACTCGATCCCCGCGCATCACGAGAGATGCCGGTCCGACTCGGGGAGGGCACATCGAGCGTGCCGTCCGCAAGCTGGGGTCCGGTTCACCTCCCACAACGAGACCACGACGTCCGGGTGCACGGCACTCATCTTGGCGAGCACGGACGGCAGCACGTGCCTGCTTGCCGGCATGTCGTATCCGATGTTCAGGGTTCCCGATCGCCCTTCCGCGGTGGCCTTTGCAATCTGCGCGGCCTTCTCCATCCGGAAGACGATCAACCGGGCCCGAGCCTCGAATTCCTCGCCCGCAGAGGTCAACTCGACCTCGTGCGAATTTCGCGCGACGAGTCGCACACCCAGAGACTTCTCGAGCTTCTGCAGTTGCGCACCGAGGGACGGCTGGGTGAGATGCAGCGGTGACGCTGCCCGTCATGAGGACAGATCCCCCGCATAGAGTGACGGCCATGATCGACACCTGGGACGCCGACGCTCCCGGAATACTCCGCCTGCCGTCCGGGCGCCTCGTCCGCGGCCGGGGGCTGCGACGACCGCTCCCCGACGGTCCCCTGCCCGATTTCGCCGTCTACCTGCTGGGGCGCACACCGCCTCCGGTGCACTCACGGTGGGTCCGGTGGCCCGATTTCGCGCTGCCCCGGGACCGCCACGACACCCTGGATGCGCTGGGCGAGGTGTGGCGGCGTGCCGCGTCCGAGCGGGTGGAGGTGGCATGCGGGGGCGGCCGCGGCCGGACGGGCACCGCGCTCGCCTGCATCGCCGTCCTCGACGGGGTGCCTGCGCGGGACGCCGTCGCGTACGTCCGGCAGCACTATCACCGGCACGCGGTCGAGACGCCATGGCAGCGGCGGTATGTCGGACGGTTCACCACCGCATCCTCCTGACCCCCCGACCCGTACGACACGAGTACGGTTCTGGAATCGGCTGAGATTCGTGCGGGGCCGCCGGCGTGACGACCGGGAGAAGGCTACTTCTCGGCAGCCGCCTCTTCGCTCTGCTCGGCCGGAGCCGCAGCACCGTCTTCCTCGACGGGGATCAGTGAGATCTTGCCGCGGTTGTCGATGTCGGCGATCTCGACACGCAACTTCGAGCCGACACTTACGACGTCCTCGACCTTGGCGATGCGCTTGCCGCTGCCCAGCTTCGAGATGTGCACCAGCCCGTCGCGGCCGGGGAGGAGCGACACGAACGCACCGAAGGCAGTGGTCTTGACGACCGTCCCCAGGAAGCGCTCGCCGACCTTCGGCAGCTGCGGGTTGGCGATGGCGTTGATCATGTCGATCGCGGCCTGCGCGGACGGGCCGTCCGTCGCACCGACGAACACGGTGCCGTCATCTTCGATGGAGATGTTGGCGCCGGTCTGCTCGGTGATGGAGTTGATCATCTTGCCCTTGGGGCCGATGACCTCACCGATCTTGTCGACGGGGACCTTGATGGCGGTGACGCGCGGGGCGAACGGGCTCATCTCGTCGGGGGTGTCGATGGCCTCGGCCATGACCTCGAGGATGGTCGCCCGTGCGTCCTTGGCCTGCGACAGCGCGCCGGCGAGGACCTTGGACGGGATGCCGTCGAGCTTCGTGTCCAGCTGCAGCGCCGTGACGAAGTCCTTCGTGCCCGCGACCTTGAAGTCCATGTCGCCGAACGCGTCCTCGGCACCGAGGATGTCCGTGAGCGCGACGTAACGGGTCTCACCGTCGACCTGGTCGGAGACGAGGCCCATGGCGATACCGGCGACGGGAGCCTTCAACGGCACACCGGCGTTGAGCAGCGCGAGCGTCGACGCGCACACGGAGCCCATCGAGGTGGAGCCGTTGGAGCTGAGGGCCTCCGAGACCTGACGGATGGCGTACGGGAATTCCTCGACGCTGGGCAGCACGGGCATGAGTGCCCGCTCGGCCAGCGCGCCGTGACCGATCTCGCGGCGCTTCGGCGAACCGACGCGTCCGGTCTCACCGGTGGAGTACGGCGGGAAGTTGTAGTGGTGCATGTACCGCTTGGACGTCTCGGGTCCGAGCGAATCGACCTGCTGCGCCATCTTCACCATGTCGAGGGTGGTGACACCCAGGATCTGGGTCTCGCCGCGCTCGAACAGGGCGGAGCCGTGTGCACGCGGAACGATGGCGACCTCGGCCGACAGCGAACGGATGTCCGTGATGCCGCGGCCGTCGATGCGGAACTGGTCGCGCAGGATGCGCTGACGGACCAGCTTCTTCGTCAGCGAGCGGAATGCCGCGCCGAGTTCCTTCTCGCGTCCCTCGAAGTTCGGGGCGACCTGCTCGAGGACCTCGACCTTGACCTCGTCGGTCTTGTCGTCGCGCTCCTGCTTGCCGGCGATGGTCAGTGCCGCGCTGAGCTTCTCCGCTGCGGCGGCCTCGACGGCGGCGAACACGTCGTCCTGGTACGCCGGGAAGACGGGGAAGTCACCGGTGGGCTTGGACGCCTTCTCCGCGAGCTGCTGCTGCGCGGTGCACAGGCGAGCGATGAACGGCTTGGCGGCCTCGAGGCCCTCGGCGACGATCGTCTCGGTGGGAGCCTGTGCGCCGCCGTCGATCAGGGAGATCACGTTGTCGGTGGCCTCGGCCTCGACCATCATGATCGCGACGTCGGCGTCGTCACCGCTGCCGGAGACGATGCGGCCGGCGACGACCATGTCGAACACGGCGTTCTCGAGCTGGTCGACGGTGGGGAAGGCAACCCACTGGCCGGCCTTGTTCTCGTCCGACGTGATGAGTGCGACGCGCACGCCACCGACGGGGCCGGAGAACGGCAGTCCGGCGATCTGGGTGGAGGCGGACGCGGCGTTGATCGCGACCACGTCGTACAGGTCCTGCGGGTTCAGGCTCATCACCGTGACGACGACCTGGATCTCGTTGCGCAGACCGTCGACGAACGACGGGCGCAGCGGCCGGTCGATCAGTCGGCAGGTCAGGATCGCGTCCGTGGAGGGGCGGCCCTCACGACGGAAGAACGAGCCGGGGATACGGCCCGCGGCGTACATGCGCTCCTCGACGTCCACCGTCAGGGGGAAGAAGTCGAAGTGCTCCTTGGGGTGCTTGCTGGCGCTCGTCGCGGACAGCAGCATCGTCTCGTCGTCCAGGTAGGCGACGACGGCGCCGGCGGCCTGCTGTGCGAGGCGACCGGTCTCGAAACGAATGGTGCGGGTTCCGAAGGACCCGTTGTCGATCACGGCGGTGGATTCGAACACGCCCTCATCGACCTCTACTGCGGAATTCTCTGACATCTCTTCTTTTCACTTCCCTCTCGTCTTCGCCGTACCCGCGGGGGCGTTCTCACCCTCCTGGCGAGAACTGCGCACCTGAGGGACATCCCCCTCTCGAGTTCTCGGGATGTCACTGTGCGGAGGCGGTCGTCGATCGAAGTCCGCCGGACCGTGTCCGGAAGACCACTACCGAAGACCGACACCACATTCTCGGGTGCATACGGTAGTGCTGCCCTCGGCAGCTAACACCGATAGCCAGCGAGGCCCAGTCTAAGCAAGGCCCCGCCGGCTACCGGAGTGATTTGCGATCGAAATGATCGCTGTGTGCGAAACTCAGCGACGCAGGCCGAGACGCTCGATCAGCGAGCGGTAACGCGCGATGTCGACCTTCTGGACGTACTTGAGCAGACGACGACGGCGTCCGACCAGCAGCAGGAGGCCGCGGCGGGAGTGGTGGTCGTGCTTGTGCATCTTGAGGTGTTCAGTGAGATCGACGATGCGCTTGGTGAGCATGGCCACCTGCGCCTCCGGCGAACCGGTGTCGGTCTCGTGCAGGCCGTACTCGCTCAGAACCTGCTTCTTTTCTTCGGTGGTCAATGCCACTTGTTCACTCCTGGTGATGACGTTCGCGTGCAAGGATCGAATCTCGGCGCGGCCGCCGCGAACCGCAGCGCACGCCAGCGGTCTACTTTACCAGCTGAAATGCGAGTGCTTTACCGCACGTCCTCCGACGCCGCCAGGATCGCGCGGGCGCGCTCGGCATCCTTGCCCATCGCGACGATGAGGTCGTCGACGGAATCGAACTTCTCCATCCCCCGGAGACGTTCGACGAGGTCGACGGCCACGTGCTGGCCGTACAGGTCGGCTTCCCGGTCGAGGACGAAGGCCTCCACGGTGCGCGTCCGCCCGGAGAACGTGGGATTGGTGCCCACCGACACGGCAGCCATGTACCGCTCGCCGGACGTGACGGTGCCCAGGTCGACTCCGTGCCCGAGCACGGTGAACCAGGCGGCGTACACGCCGTCCGCGGGGATCGCGGCGTACATCGGCGGCGCGACGTTCGCGGTCGGGTACCCGAGCTGCCGTCCACGACCGTCGCCGTGGACGACGACGCCCTCGACGCGGTGCGGGCGCCCGAGGGCCTCCGTCGCGGCGGCCATGTCGCCGGCGTCCACGCAGGAACGGATGTAGGTGGACGAGAACGTGACCGCGTGCTCCGCGAGCAGTGTCACACCGTCGACCGCGAACCCGAACCGGTCGCCGATCTGCCGCAGCAGGTCGACGTTGCCCGCGGCCTTCTTGCCGAACGTGAAGTTCTCACCGACGACGACATCCGCCACGTGCAGGCGCTCCACGAGGATCTCGTGGGCGTACCGCTCCGGGGTCAGCTTCATGAATTCGGCGGTGAACGGCATGACACAGAACACGTCGATGCCCAGCTCCTCCGCGAGCTCCGCCCTGCGGGCGAGCGTCGTGAGCTGGGCGGGATGACTGCCCGGACGAACCACTTCCATCGGATGAGGATCGAAAGTCATGAGCACGCTGGGTATTCCACGCGTGCGGGCAGCCGCCACCGCTCGACTGATCAATTGGGCGTGACCTCGGTGCACGCCATCGAATACGCCGATCGTGAGAACACAACGACCCCAGTCGGCAGGAACCTCGTCGAGACCACGCCATCTCAGCACGAGTGGCAGCCTACGGTGCCGCGCGCCGATGTTCATCTTCGGACCGCCTGTCCGGCGGTCGGGCGTGGCGGAGAAACGTCACGACCTCGCGGTTCGCGGTCGTCGGTGACGTCCCCAGGGGACGGATCAGGTGTGTCGATGTGTCTCGCCGGTAAGACTTGCCTAAGCTCGGGGGCGTGGCCGTGAACAAGAATGACCAGAGCGTGACCGAGGACTCGACCTCCGAGACCGGGGCGCTCTCGGCAGTGGCGCAGGACTACCTGAAGGTCATCTGGACCGTTCAGGAGTGGTCGCAGGAGCGGGTGTCGACGAAACTGCTCTCCGAGAAGATCGGGGTGTCGGCGTCCACCGTGTCGGAGGCCATCCGGAAACTGTCCGACCAGGGCCTCGTCGATCACGCCCGCTACGGGTCGATCGCCCTGACCGAGGCGGGTCGCGTCGCCGCCGTCGGGATGGTCCGCAGGCACCGCCTCATCGAGACGTACCTGGTGCACGAACTCGGGTACGGCTGGGACGAGGTACACGACGAGGCGGAGGTGCTCGAGCACGCCGTCTCGGATCTGATGATCTCCCGGATGGACGCCAAGCTCGGTCATCCCGAACGTGATCCGCACGGCGATCCGATCCCCGCGGTCGATGGGTCGGTGCCCACTCCCCCGGCACGGCAGCTCAGCGACTTCGTCAACGGTGAGAGCGGCCGCATCGCCCGCATCTCGGACTCCGACCCGGCCATGCTGCGGTACTTCGACTCGGTGGGTGTGGCACTGGACGTCACGGTGACGGTGCTGGAGCGACGCGACTTCGCCGGCACCGTGTCGGTCCGGATCGGCGTCCAGGAAGACACCGTCGAGCTCGGAAACCCCGCAGCCCAGGCCATCTGGCTGGTGTGAGCGGCTACCTCAGGGTCGCGGGACGGACCACCATCACCGAACTCGCCCGCTTTCCCCGCTCCTGGAGCAGCGCGATGGTGTGCCCGCTCGGATCGATCGCGGCGTAGACGCCCTTGATGCCGATCGGCTCGAGCCAGCGACCCTGACTGATCGCTTCGGCTTCGTCCGCGTCGATCTGCCGGTGCGGGAACGCGGTCTGCGCGGCGGCGTCGATGTCGAGACTGACACCCGGCTCCTCGGCCAGCTGTTCCAGCGTGCGCGCGTGCTCGAGCGTGAACGGACCCACCCGGGTCCGTCGCAGCGACGTGAGATGCCCGCCGACGCCGATCAACGCGATCCCCAGATCACGTGCGAGCGCGCGCACATAGGTTCCGGACGAACATTCCACCTCGACGTCGAGGTCGACGAACGTGCCCTCGGTGCGCCTGGCGATCACCTCGAACCGGGACACCGTGACCGACCGGGGCGCGAGTTCGAACTCCTCCCCCGCCCGGATCAGCGCGTGCGCCCGCCGGCCGTCCACCTTGATGGCGCTTACGCTCGACGGGATCTGCTGGATGTCCCCGGTGAGGGTGCGCACCTGCGCCGCGATCTCCTCGTCCCTCACACCGGATGCATCCGCCGACGCGACGACGCCACCCTCGGCGTCGTCAGTCGTGGTGGCCTGTCCCAACCGGATCGTGGCCGTGTACGCCTTGGTGGTGAGCGCGAGAAGCCCCAGCAGCTTCGTCGCCCGCTCGATACCGAGCACCAGCACCCCGGTGGCCATCGGGTCCAGAGTGCCCGCGTGGCCGACCTTCCGGGTGCCGAGCAGCTTGCGGCACCGGGCCACCACGTCGTGGCTGGTGACGCCCGCGTCCTTGTCGACGATGAGCAGTCCGGCGCCGACGAGACCGGAAGAAGGCTTTTCACGTGCAGACACGAGGCCCGATTCTGCCAGCCGCCGTCACGGCACCGAAATCAGTGCACCGCAATGGCGGTGATGATGAGGCCGTCGGACACCATCCACCGGCCGTCGAACGAGGCCAGCGGCGGTCCGTCGACGGTCTCCCCGGAAATGAGGAGATCCGAATGGAACGTGCCCGTGCCGTCGCCGGACGCCTCGAACGTGATGTGCGCGTCCTCGAACCCGAGCCACCGGGCGGTGAGCGGGAACCACGCCTTGTACGTGGCTTCCTTGGCGCAGAACAGCAGTCTGTCCCGGTGCACCGGATCACCGGTCGCCGAACGCCACTGCCCGGCGTCCGCCGCACCCGACAGCCAGTCGCGTTCGGCGGGCAGGCTCACCGCGTCCAGCACCCCGTCGGGCAGCGCGTCGTGCGGTTCGGCGTCGATGCCGACGGACCGCACCTGCATCGCGTAACCGAGCGCCGCGCCGCGGTAACCGTCGCAGTGGGTGAGGCTCCCCACCACCCCGCGCGGCCACACGGGGGAACCCTTGTCGCCCCGCAGAACAGGGGCCTGGTCCACACCCAGCTTCGTCATCGCCAGGCGGGCGCAGTGACGTGCGGTGGTGAATTCGCGTCGCCGCTTCTCCACCGCCCGCCCGATCAGCGCCTCCTCCTGCGGGTGCGGACGCAACCCCGCCGGATCCTCGAACAGTTCCGAGGACACCACACCGGCAGGCAGAATTCTCTCGATCACAGAGCCCCCCTCGCCCGCATCTTCTCCACTTCGGCTTCCTGTTCGGGAGTGACCTTGAAATGGCCGCCCCATTTGTTCAGCGTGCCCGGCGGATACTCCGGCACCGGGAGGATCTGCCGCAGCAGATTGTCCGGCAGCCCCCGCCGCTGCCACTCCCGCGGATAACCGAGCGACACCTCCTCGAACCGCACCCCGTCGTAGTAGGTGGTGCGCGGAATGTGCAGATGCCCATACACGGCACAGACGGCGTTGTACCGGGTGTGCCAGTCCGCGGTCAGTTCGGTGCCGCACCACAGGGAGAACTCCGGATACCACAGCACCTGCGTCGGCTGACGCACCAACGGGAAGTGGTTGATCAGAACCGTGCGGGTGCCGGCGGGCAGGGCGTCCAGCCGCGCCTTCGTCGTCTCGACGCGGTTGCGGCACCACGCGTCCCGGGTTCCGTACGGTTCGCTCGACAGCAGGAATTCGTCCGTGGCCACCACGTTCTTCTCCCGCGCGATCGCGAGGCCCTCCTCCTTCGTGGTGGCGCCGTCGGGCAGGAACGTGTAGTCGTACAGCAGGAACATCGGGACCAGCGTCACCGGGCCGTCCTCCGCCTCCCACACCGGGAACGGGTCCTCGGGGGTGATGACCCCGATCTCGCGGCACATTGTGACCAGGTAGTCGTAGCGGGCGGCGCCGTGGATCTGCACCGGGTCCTTCGCCGTCGTCCACAGTTCGTGGTTACCGGGAACCCAGATGACCTGCGCGAAACGACTGCGCAGAAGTTTCAGCGCCCACCGGATGTCGTCGGTCTTCTCCGAGACGTCCCCGGCGACGATCAGCCAGTCCTCGGGCGAGTCCGGGTAGATGTCCTCGGTGATCGGGCGGTTTCCCCGGTGACCCACATGGGTGTCGCTCACCGCCATCAGTTTGGGTGCCACGTCAACCACCTTTCCGATCGTGCTCCGCCGCCGGACCGCTGTCCGATCCGTGCCGTGCCTGCAGGTCGGCCCCGACCACTGCCCAGCGGCCCGTTCCGACCCGCCACACGACCGCAAGCATCCGAAGAATTAAGAACACCGTCAGGCCCGTCCAGATTCCCGCCAGGCCCCAGTCGTTCAGCATCGACAGCCAGATCAGTGGCAGGAACCCGGCCAGCGCGCAGGCCAGCGTGGCGTTCCGGAGGAAGGCGACGTCCCCGGCCCCGAGCAGCACGCCGTCGAGCGCGAACACGACGCCGGCCACCGGCATGATCGCGACGAAGAACCACCAGGCGACCGCCATCTCGTCGAGAACGGCCCGGTCGGAGGTGAACAGTTCGGGGATCACGCCGTGGCCGAGGGCGAAGACCAGGGCGAGTCCGGTCGCGAAGATCGTGGACCATCGGGTGATGCGCCACGACAGTCGCGTCGCGCCGGCGGCGTGCCCGGCGCCCAGTGCGGCACCGACGAGCGCCTGTGCGGCGATCGCCAGGGAGTCGAGGGTGAGGGCCACGAGGTTCCACAGCTGCAGCACCACCTGGTGGGCGGCGACCGCAGCGGCGCCGAACCGGGACGCGACGGCGGCCGCCGAGAGGAAGCACGCCTGGAACGCCAGGCTCCGCAGGATCAGGTCGCGGCCGAGAACCATCTGAGCCCGCATGACGTGCCACCGCGGCCGCAACGGCACCCGCTCCACCACCAGCGCCCCGACGAACAGGCTCGCGGACACAGCCTGCCCGATCACGTTCGCGACCGCCGAACCCTCCAGTTCCAGCCGCGGCGCGCCCCACAATCCGTGCACCAGCACGGGGCAGGCGACGGCGGACACGACGAGACCGGCGATCACGAATCGCAGGGGCCGCACCGTGTTCTGCACACCGCGCATCCAGCCGTTGCCTGCCATCGCGACGAGGATCAGCGGGGCGCCGAACACGGCGATCCGCAACCAGCTCCCGGCGGCCGCGGCGATGTCGGAGCCGCCGGCGATCGCCGACGTGACCGGCCGTCCGAACAGGTGGACCAGCGCGATCACCACCGCGCCGATGCCCAGCGCCAGCCACGTGGCCTGCACGCCCTCGCGGACCGCGCCGCGCTCGTCGCCGGCGCCGTGCATGCGGGACGCGCGCGCCGTCGTGCCGTAGGACAGGAACGTCAGCTGGGTGCTGACCTGAGCGAGGATGAGACCGCCGACGGCAAGGCCGGCGAGCGCCAGCGCACCCAGCCGGCCGACGACGGCGATGTCGAAAAGCAGATAGATCGGTTCGGCCGCGAGCACACCGAGAGCCGGCAACGCCAGCCCGAACACCGTCCGGGCGGTCGCGTCGCCCGTGACCTCCGAAACCTCAGCCAACGATTTCGGACCTCAGCCGAGCGATTCGACGAGTGCGGTCACGATCTCGTCCGCCGAAGTCACGGCCGTGTAGCCGGCAGCGAACCGGTGACCGCCGCCGCCGAGGTACCCGGCGACGATCGAGACGTCCACGTCGGACTTCGACCGCAGCGACACCGAATACGTGCCGTCGGCCGCCTCCTTGAGGACCGCCGCGACCTCCGCCTCGGACGTCGTCCGGACGATGTCGATGACACTTTCGATCTCCTCCGAGCGCAGATCCCCGACGTAGGCCTGCCGGATGACGGCGTAGACGAGTCCACGCCCGCCCGCCGCCTCGGGGACGAGCGTCGCCGACCCGAGCACCGACGACAACATCGGCAGCCACCCGAACGGGTGGGTGTCGAGCAGGCGACGGGCGATGCGGGCTCCATCGATTCCGGTGGCGAGGAGCCGCTCCGCGAGAGTGTGCGTGCCGGGCTGCACCCAGCGGAACGAACCGGTGTCGGTCACGAGACCCGCGTACAGGCAGTGTGCGAGGTCGGCGTCGATGTCCACACCCCACACGTCGAACATCTGCGCCACGACCGCGGTCGTCGACTCCGCCGACTCGTCGATCAGGTTCATCCGGCCGAACCGGGTGTTGGACCGGTGGTGATCGATGACGAGGGTCTCGCCCGCGTTCGCGAGCCGGTCGGCGAGCTTCCCGAGACGTCCGGCGCTGCCGCAGTCGACGGTGACGAGCAGATCGACGTTGCGGCGCACCTGGTCCGCCGGCACCAGCAGGTGAGTGCCCGGCAGTTCCCGCATCGACTCCGGCAGTTCGTCGGGCGCGCCGAACGCGACCTGCACCGGAATCCCTTTGCGCTCGAGCACCAATGCCAGGGCGAGTCCACTGCCGATCGTGTCGGCATCGGGTTGGACGTGGCACAGAATCGTCACCGACGTCGCGTTCTCGAGAACGGCGACCGCCTGCGGCAGAAACACCTCGTGGCGATCGAGATCAGACAGGGACGTCTCCTGAGTGTGGGTCATGTCGGTTCGTGTCAGTCCGCCTGGCGGGAACGGGACGGCTCGTCGACTTCGGCGTCGTCCGCGTCCTCGACTCGGGGTTCCTTGTACGGGTCGGGGTCGCCGGCCGGGGACGCACCGGCCGCGACCCGCGCGACCTCGTCGTCGGCGGCGCGGGCGCGGGCGAGGAGTTCCTCCATGTGCCGTGCCGTGTCGGGGACCGTGTCCGCGACGAACGTCAGCGTCGGCGTGAACCGGACTCCGGTGCCTGCACCCACCTTCGAGCGCAGAACGCCCTTCGCCTTCTCCAGTCCCGCGGCCGCGGACACGAGGTCCGGTTCGGATTCGAGGTCGGCGCCCATCACGGTGTAGTAGACGGTGGCGTCGTGGAGATCGGCCGTCACCTTGGTATCGGTGATCGTGACGAACGCCAGGCGAGGGTCCTTGATTTCGTGGTCGATCGCCGTCGCGACGATCGTGCCGATGCGCTTGGCGAGTTTTCGTGCCCGGGCGGGATCCACCATGACAATCAGACTCCTCTCCCTGGCCGCTCGATAAGTTGTGAAGTTGCGGTGTAGCTGTAGTTCATTCTGCACGCCGGGCCGCGGACGCGGCGGGCGGGCAGGGCGCTCCGAATCAGTCCTCGGGGCCGAAAATCCTTCGCCGGACCGCAAGGAGTTGCAGTTCCGGCATCCCGGCGACGTGCCGTTCGCACGTGTCGAGCACCTCGTGTACGTGATCGACCGCCGAACTCGCCATCGTGACGCCGAGCATCGACCGGCGGTACCGATCCTGTTCCCCGGTCTCCGCCGCCGAGACGCCGTAACGTCGCAGCTCCGCCAGAACCGGTTTGACCATTGCACGCTTCTCTTTGAGAGATCGCACGTCACCGAGCAAGATGTCGAGCTCGAGCGCACCGACGTACAAACTTTCCTCCTTCGGGGAGACGTGCGCTCCCCCGGCCGATCGACTCGGCCGGAGAAGCGCACGCCGGATGACGCTGCTACGTCACCCCAAACGGATGGCGACTAGTCGCGCGGCTTTTCCCGAAGCTCGTAGGCCTCGATGACGTCACCGACCTTGATGTCGGAGTAGGTGAGCGTCAAACCGCACTCGTAACCCTCGCGTACCTCGACAGCGTCCTCCTTCTCCCGCTTCAGCGAGGAGATGGTGACGGTCTCGGCGACAACCGTGTTGTCACGCAGCAGCCGGGCCTTCGCATTGCGACGGATGGTACCCGAGGTGACGAGGCAACCGGCAATGTTGCCGACCTTGGACGAACGGAACATCGCGCGGATCTCCGCCTTGCCCAGCTCGACCTCTTCGTAGATCGGCTTGAGCATGCCCTTGAGAGCCTTCTCGACCTCGTCGATGGCCTGGTAGATCACCGAGTAGTACCGGATGTCGACGCCTTCGCGGTTCGCCAACTCCGTCGCCTTGCCCTCGGCGCGCACGTTGAACCCGATGATGATCGCGTTCGACGCAGCGGCCAGGTTGACGTTGGTCTCGGTGACGCCACCGACACCACGGTCGATGACCCGCAACTGCACCTCGTCGTCGATCTCGATGCCGTGCAGGGCCTCTTCCAAGGCCTCCACGGTTCCCGAGTTGTCGCCCTTGAGAATGAGGTTGAGCTGCGACGTCTCCTTGAGAGCCGAATCCAGGTCCTCGAGGCTGATGCGCTTGCGGCTCTTCGCGGCCAGAGCGTTGCGCTTCCGCGCATTGCGCCGGTCTGCGATCTGACGGGCGATGCGGTCCTCGTCGACCACGAGCAGGTTGTCGCCTGCACCGGGGACCGACGTGAAACCGACCACCTGGACGGGACGCGAAGGCATGGCCTCGAGCACGTCGTCGCCGTGCTCGTCGACCATGCGGCGCACACGTCCGTATGCGTCGCCGGCCACGATCGAGTCGCCGACCCGCAGCGTTCCGCGCTGGATGAGCACGGTCGCGACGGGGCCGCGTCCACGGTCGAGGTGCGCCTCGATGGCGACACCCTGTGCGTCCATGTCCGGGTTGGCCCGCAGGTCCAGGGCAGCGTCCGCCGTCAGCAGCACCGCTTCGAGCAGCGCGTCGATGTTGGTGCCCTGCTTCGCCGAGATGTCGACGAACATGGTGTCTCCGCCGTATTCCTCGGCGACCAGTCCGTACTCGGTGAGCTGCTGCCGGATCTTGTCCGGGTTCGCGCCTTCCTTGTCGATCTTGTTCACCGCGACCACGATCGGCACGTCGGCCGCCTGGGCGTGGTTGATCGCTTCCACCGTCTGCGGCATGACGCCGTCGTCGGCGGCGACGACCAGGATCGCGAGGTCGGTGGCCTTGGCACCACGGGCACGCATGGCCGTGAAGGCCTCGTGACCGGGGGTGTCGATGAACGTCACGAGACGCTCGTTGCCGTCGAGCTCGGTCAGCACCTGGTAGGCACCGATGTGCTGCGTGATGCCGCCGGCCTCGCCCTCCCGGACGTTGGCCTTACGGATCGTGTCGAGCAGTCGGGTCTTACCGTGGTCGACGTGGCCCATGACGGTGACCACCGGCGGGCGGGACTCGAGGTCCTCTTCGCCGCCTTCGTCCTCGCCGTAGGTGAGGTCGAAGCTGTCGAGCAGCTCGCGGTCCTCGTCCTCCGGGCTGACGACCTGGACGACGTAGTTCATCTCGCCGCCGAGCAGTTCCAGCGTCTCGTCGTTGACCGACTGGGTCGCCGTCACCATCTCGCCGAGGTTGAACAGTGCCTGCACCAACGCTGCGGGGTTCGCGTCGATCTTCTCCGCGAAGTCCGACAGGGAAGCGCCGCGGGCGAGGCGAATGGTCTCGCCGTTGCCACGGGGCAACCGCACGCCGCCGACGGCGGGCGCCTGCATGGAATCGTATTCCTGGCGCTTCTGACGCTTCGACTTCCGACCACGACGCGGGGCGCCACCGGGACGACCGAAGGCACCTGCTGCCGCACCGCGCTGACCGGGGCGTCCACCGCCACCGGGACGACCGCGGAAACCACCTGCGGGTGCTCCGCCACCGGGCGCGCCTGCGCCGGCACCGGGGGCTCCGCCGCCGCGGTATCCACCGCCGCCGCCACCGGGACGACCGCCGGGGGCTCCGCCGGGACGACCGGGACGACCGCCGGGAGCGGGACGTGCCGAACGAGCAGGCATCGCGCCCGGGTTCGGGCGAGGAGGCATCGAGCCGGGGCTGGGACGGGGTCCACCCTGACCCGGTGCCGGACGGGGACCGCCCTGGCCGGGAGCCGGACGAGGTCCACCCTGGCCGGGAGCGGGACGGGGACCGCCCTGACCCGGTGCCGGACGAGGTCCACCCTGGCCGGGAGCCGGACGGGGTGCACCCGGACGCGGCGCGCCGGGAGCGGGACGGGGTGCCGGACGCTCGGCCGGAGCCGAGGAGTACGGGTTGTTACCGACGCGCGGGGGCTTCGGTCCGGGGCGGGGTCCGCCGGGCTTGGCGCCCGTGGACGGCGCCGCGGGGGCGCTGGCCGCCGCCGGGGCGGCCGGGGCTGCGGGTGCGGCCGGAGCTGGCTCAATCAGGCTGTGGCGACCGTGCTTGGGAGCGTTGCTCGCCGGTGCCGCCGGGGTGGCTGCGCTCGCTGCGGGTGCGACCGGTGCCGGGGCCTGAGCCTCGGGAGTGGGCGCGGGTGCTGCTGCAGCGGGTGCGGCCGGAGCCGGGGCTGCCGGCTTGGGGCCGGGACGGGGTCCGCCCGGCTTGGCCGAGGTCGCGGGGGCGCTCGGCGCGGGCGCGCCGGGTTTGGCAGCCGGACGGGCTGCGGAATCGGCCGACTTCGCCGACGGGAAGGACTCCCGCAGACGCCTGGCGACGGGCGCCTCCACGGTGGAGGACGCCGACTTCACGAACTCGCCCTGCTCCTTGAGCGTTGCGAGTAGTTCTTTACTTGTGACACCGAGTTCTTTAGCCAACTCGTGCACGCGGGCCTTGCCTGCCACTGCTCTCCTCACTGATGAGGTCGAGCAGGAGGCTCCCCTGAGAGGGGCCCGCACGACCTCGGGTTATCTCCGATGGACGATCATCGCTGGTGCTTCACGGTGTGCTCATGAGTGCTTGTGCCTGTTCTGTTCGAGAGGTACTGCTCTGGGTGGGTGCCCTGCGCGTACCCAGTGGTCGACTTCTGACGTGTCGACACTTCCGGACACTCGCAGCGCTCTGCCGAATGCTCGGCGTCGTTCCGCGAGACTCAGGCAAACCTCGACGGGGTGCAGCCACGCACCTCGACCGGGAAGCCTGCGCCTCGGGTCCGGGGCGAGAACATGACCTTGCGGCCCGCTCTCACTAACCACAACCCTGAGCAGATCGACAGCCAGCGCGCGCTCCCTACATCCTATGCATGTTCGGACCGGTGAACCGGTAGGAACGCGCGCGGAATCGGGATGCTCATGCTGAACCATTGACCACTCTACCGCCGACTTGCCCCGATCTCCGCATTCCCGGCTCAACGACTGGTCGCGGCGGGTCCGCCTGCCGACTCGGGAGCGGGTGCTGCGTCGCTGCGGATGTCGATGCGCCACCCGGTCAAGCGCGCAGCAAGACGGGCATTTTGCCCTTCCTTGCCGATGGCCAGGGACAGCTGGAAGTCGGGGACGACGACACGCGCGGCCCGAGCCTCGGGATCCACGACAGTGACGGAGACCACTTTCGACGGCGACAGCGCGTTGCCGACGAACCGGGCCGGATCGTCGTCGAAGTCGATGATGTCGATCTTCTCGCCGGCCAGCTCACTCATCACGTTGCGCACCCGCTGACCCATCGGCCCGATGCACGCACCCTTCGCGTTCAGACCCTGTACCCGCGACTGGACGGCGATCTTCGACCGGTGGCCTGCCTCGCGGGCGACGGCGATGATCTCGACCGAGCCGTCCGCGATTTCCGGGACCTCGAGCGCGAACAGTTTGCGCACGAGGTTCGGGTGGGTGCGCGACAACGTGATCTGCGGTCCGCGCTGCCCGCGGGCGACACCGACGACGTAGCACTTGAGCCGCTCGCCGTGTTCGTAGTTCTCCCCGGGCACCTGCTCGGCGGGCGGGATCAGGCCCTCGGCGCCGCTGGCCTCGCTCCCGATCCGCACCACGACCATGCCGCGCGAGTTCGCCCTCGTGTCGCGCTGGATCACGCCGCCGACGATCTCACCCTCGTGGGTGGAGTACTCGCCGAAGCTCCGCTCGTGCTCGGCGTCGCGCAGCCGCTGCAGGATGACCTGGCGCGCGGTGGTCGCCGCGATCCGGCCGAAACCTTCCGGGGTGTCGTCCCATTCCTCGCCGACCATGTTGCCGTCGGAGTCGACGTCGTGCGCCATCACCCGGACGATGCCGCTCTTGGTGTCGACGTCGATCCGGGCGTGCTGCTGATGCCCCTCGGTGTGCCGGTAGGCGGTGAGCAGCGCCGTCTGGATCGTCGAGATGACGGTCTCGATCGAGATGCCCTTGTCGGCTTCGATGGCGCGCAGCGCCGCAATGTCGATATTCACTTGTCCAGCCCCTCTACTACTTCTTCATCTTCCGACGCGTCCGCGTCCGCAGGTGCCACGCGACCCTCGGGTATTCCGCCCGCGAGTTCCAGCTCCCTCGGGTCGGGTTTCGAGAATTCCACCTGCACAACAGCTTTCTGAATGTCCGGAAGCGCGATGCGCCGAACGTCCGGACCGGTGCGCGAGCCGATCACCACCGCGACCGAGTCGTCGTCGAGGGCCCCGATCCGGCCCACGACGGTCTCGTGCGCGAGGTCGATGCGGGCCTTGCGTCCGCGGGCCCGGCGCCAGTGCCGCTCGTGCGTGAGCGGCCGGTCGATACCGGGAGAGGTGACCTCGAGCGTGTACGGGGACTCCCCGAAATCGGACACCGAATCGAAGACCTCGGAGATCGCGTGGCTCAGGTTCGCGACCGCGTCGAGTTCGAGTCCGGCGTCGCTGTCCACCATGATCCGGACCGCGCTGTGCTTACCCGCGAGGGTGACCGCAACATCCTCCACGTCGTAGCCCTGACGTTGCACCAGATCGGAGATGAGCTCCGTCACCCTCTCCTTGGATGGAACCGGCATCGGGGAAGCTCCTCGTTTCAGTTGTCGCTCGTCGTGTGTCGTGGTCTGCAGGTCATCGTGCCGCACAGGGCAGCGCCTCGAACCCGCCGGGACGGGTTCGAGCATCTAAGAGTAACGCCGATTCGAGGCGCCCGTGACCAGCCCCGGTGCTCGATTCCCGGGATCGCGGCCCGACCTGGCACCATGGACCGGTGCTCATGCCCACCGTCTCCCGGCCCCCGACTTCCGGTCCGGCCGTGTCCCGGCGCACCGCTCTCCGGTTCGCAGCAGCCTCCGCGTTCGGCGTCGCGAGCGTCCCCCTGCTGGCGGGATGCGCCGACGGCGAGGACGCCGATGTCGAGGTCGATTCACTGCTCGCGCAGTCGCGTCTGGCGCGTCGCGACGCCGCGGGCGCGGCGTCGACCATCGCACTGCTGCCCGACCGTGGCGCCGCACTCGAACTGGTGCGCGCCCAGCGGACCGCGCACGCCGACGCGTTGGACGCCGAAATCGCCAGGGCCGCAGGAACGTACCCGGACGGCACCGCACCGACGACGTCCGCTCCCTCGTCGGCGACACCGACCGCACCCGCACCTCCGCCCGGTCTCGAGCAGTTGCGGGCCGACCTGGCCGAGTCGCAGCGCAGTGCGGCCGACTCGGCCCGCGCGCTGACCGGGTACCGCGCGGGACTGTGTGCGTCGATCAGCGCCGCGTGCGGAACGTACCTGGCGGTGGTGCTGCCGTGACGACACCCACCGAAGCCGAGAGCAGGACCCTCGGCGACGCGCTGGCCGCCGAACATTCCGCGGTGTTCGCCTACGGGGTGGTCGCCGCCTTCTCGAATCCCACGCGTGCCGCGCAGGTGGCCACCGCCGCCGCGGCCCACCGGGCCCGCCGGGACGAACTCCTGGACACGCTGACCTCGGCGGGTCTGACGGCCCCGGCCGCCGAAGCGGGCTACACGCTGCCGTTCCCGGTCGCCGACCCGATCACCGCCGCGCAGCTCGCGGCCCAGGTCGAGGCCGACACCGCCGTCGCGTGGCGGGCGGTCGTCGAGCACGGCGAGACGCCGGACACCCGCACGCTCGGCGTGACCGCGCTGACCGACGCCGCCGTCCGGGAGGCCACCTGGCGGGTGGCCCTCGGCACCGATCCGGTGACCGACCCGCTTCCCGGCCAGCCCTGACGCGGAGGTTCCCGCCCACCGGGAATGTGCCCCCACCCGGCGCGTTCCCGGCCTGGCGTCTCTCCCGACACACTGAACGGCAACGGGAGGACGGCGGCGTGGACGAACGCTCGGTGGAGCAGCGTGTGGCGGACCTGGAGCGGGTGACCGCGATCAAGGCCCTCAAGTACCGCTACTGGCGAGCGTGCGACGGCAAGGATCCGGATGCGTTCCGTGCCTGCTTCGTCGCGTCCGGGGCGTCCGTCGACTTCGGTCCGCTCGGCCGGTTCGACGACGCCGACCGGCTCACGGACATCTTCCGCAGGATCGCGCTCCACGAGGTGGACGGCAAGCACGTGATTCTGGACATGCACCACGGCTTCCATCCGGACATCGTGCTGCACGGCGACACCGAGGCGACCGGTACGTGGACGCGGCAGTTCCGCCAGGTCGATCTGCTGAAGCGGACGGAGATGGTGTCCGCCGGCGAGTACGACGACGCCTACCGGTTCGAGGACGGCGTCTGGCGAATGTCGCGATGCCACTTCACCACTCGATGGTCGATCACCCGCCCGCTCACCGAGGACACGGTGGTCGTCCAGTGAGCGCCGGGGTAGCACTGGTCACCGGGGGAAGCCGCGGCGTCGGCAAGGGCGTCGCGACCGCGCTGGGAGCCGCCGGGTGGACCGTTTACGTCACCGGACGCGGCCCGGTGACCGCGGACAGCCCGCTGGCGGCGTCGGCGCGAGCAGTCACCGACGCCGGGGGCACCGGCGTCGCGGTGGCCTGCGATCACCGCGAAGACGAGGAGGTGCACACCCTGTTCACCCGGATCGCGGACGAGCAGGCGGGCCGACTCGACCTGCTGGTCAACAACGTGTGGGCCGCACCCGAGGGATTCGGCGGGTTCAGCACACCGTTCTGGGAACGGCCCCTCGACGACTGGGACTCGCTGATCGGCGTCGGACTGCGCGCCCACTACGTTGCGTCGGTGGAGGCAGCCCGGTTGATGGTGCCCCGGCGGTCCGGGTTGATCGCGAATATCTCGTCGTTCGGAACCCGGGGACACCTGCACTCGGTGCTCTACGGCATGTCCAAGGCCGGGTTGGACAAGATGGCCAGCGACATGGCTGCGGAGCTGGCGCCGCACGACGTCCGTGCGGTCTCACTGTGGCCGGGCATCGTGCGCACGGAGATGATCGTCGCCAGCGGGCTGGAGACCATCGCCGGCTTTCCCGTCGCGGACGCCGAGTCTCCGGAGTTCGTCGGCGAGGTGATCTGCGCCCTCACCGCGGACCCCACCCTGCCCGAGCGGAGCGGCCACACGTTCGTGACGGCGGAGCTGGCCGTCGAATACGGCATCACCGACACGCAGGGCCGCACCCCGCCGTCGCACCGGGAACCGTTCGGCGGCGGCCCCCTGTTCTGAGCAGTGTCCGTCAGTTCACGTCGCGGCGGCGGACGAGCCAGAGCGTGCCCACCGCAAATGCGGCGACGTAACCGGCCAGGACGAGTACCGACGTGCTGCCGTCGAGGATGTTCAGGACACCGGGGGTGGTGTCGCCGCCGAAGTCGCGGAGGGAGCCGGTCAGCGAGCCCGCGGCGGTGCCGGGGAGGAGGTCCGTCACCACCGACACGGGGTCGAGGATGGCGGCGACTCCGCGGAGCAGGTTTTCGACCACCAGCACCCACACGAGGCCGAGACCGACGGACAACGCGGGCCCCCGCGCGAGGGCGCCGACGAGGACACCGGCAGCGGTCCACATGGCGAGGATGAGCATCCCGGAGGCGAGCGCCTTCAGCATCGGTGAGGCGGCAGGCAGATTCGCCGGCTCCGATTCGACCGTGGCGATGACGGTGGCCACCCCGACGTCGACGGCCGCCACGGTGAGGACGAGTCCGATCACCACGGTCAGCAACGCGAGGAGCGTTCCGGCGAGTGCGGCCGATCGCGAAGGCCCCTGGGTGAACACGGTCTTCCACGTCCCCCACCCGTAGCCGCTGCCGATGGTGAGGGCGCCGAGGATGAGCATCAGCGCACCCCCGAACATGGCCATACCCTGGGTGAACACCTGGGGCACCGCCGCGGGCAGCATCTGCGCGAGCAGCACGTCCGGGGGCGCGGACGACGCCATGTCGGTAGTGCCGCCGGTCTTGAACGTGATGTAGTTGAACAGGTAGACGAAGACCAGGTTCAGCACGATCCACGCGGCGAGCAGCACCCACATGGACGGCCATTTCCGCAGTCGGAGAAGCTCGGCTCGGGTGCTGGCGATCACTGCATTCATGACATTCCCCTCGGATCGTTGCTTGCCGTGCGGTCGCCGGGACTGCCGTCCGACGTCATCGCGAAGAAGACGTCCTCGAGCGATCGCTCCCGCCGGGACAACTCGTGCAGGTCTATTCCCGCGTCGACGAGAACACGGGCCACCTTCGGCGCCAGTTCCGGCGACACGGCGACGGCGAGCGCGTCCCCCGCCGTGTCGACGACGTCGGGTCCCAGCAGCTCCTCGAGCACCACCGCCGCCCGTTCCCTCGGATCGGCGCGCACCAGCAGGCTGGTGCCACCGCGCAGTTCGGCGACGGTGGACTGCGCGATCAGCTCCCCGCGCGAGATCACGCCGACGCGATCGCAGATCTCCTGCACCTCGCTGAGCATGTGGCTGGAGAGCATCACGGAATGCCCGGAGTCCGCGAGTTCGACTATCAGTTCCCGCATCTCGGCCATCCCGGCCGGGTCGAGCCCGTTGGTGGGTTCGTCCAGGATCAGCAGGTCGGGTTCGCCGAGAAGTGCGGCCGCGACACCGAGACGTTGCTTCATCCCGAGCGAGTAGGTGCGGAAACGGTCGTGTCCGCGATCGCGCAGGCCCACCCGGTGCAGCGCGGATTCCACCGCGTCGTCCGGCACCCGGCGGTACCTGCTCAGTACCCGCAGGTTGTCGCGACCCGACAGGTAGGGGAAGAAGCCGGGGCCTTCGATCAGCACCCCGGTGCGGGCCGCCGCCGTGCTGTCACCGGGTGCGCACCCGAAGAGCGTCGCGGTCCCGGAGGTCGGCCGGACCAGGCCCGTGAGCATGCGCAGTGTGGTGGTCTTGCCTGCACCGTTCGGGCCGAGGAACCCGTACACCTCGCCCGCCCGCACGGTCAGGCTGACGGCGTCGACCGCCGTGTGTTCGCCGTAGCGTTTGGTCAACCTGTCTGTGACCACGATGTCGGAAGTCATGACTCCAGCCTCGACTCCGCGGACGACGCGCACATCCGCCTGCGCGCGTCACCTCACGTACGTGTCGCGGACGATGACAGCGTCGCCGGAACCGGTCTACGTTCGGGTGGTGCACACCGACCAAAGGGACACGTCGATCGCCCCGCGGGACGCCCTGATCGCGCTGGGTGTCGCAATCGTGCAGGTCGTCGGCAGTGTGGGCGCCAACCACAACCAGTCGTGGGCGACGCCGCTGGACGCGGCGGGCTTCGTGTTGCTGGTGTGCGGTCCGCTCGCGCTGCTCTTCCTGCGACGGTGGCCGGTCACGGTCCTGCTCGTCGTCCTGGCCGTCACGGTCCTGTACGTCGCCCAGGGTTACGGGTACGGCCCCGTGTTCCTGTCGCTCGTGGTCGCGTTTCTGAGCGCCGCGACGGCCGGGTCGCGCTGGCACACGTATCCGATCCTCGCGGTCGGTTACGTGCTGATCGTCTTCGCCGTGCCGGCGGTGTCCGCTTCTGAGGCCCCGTCGCTCCTCGCCCTCACCGGTATCGCAGCCTGGTTGCTGGTGCTCCTCGCCGCCGCCGAGATCATCCGTCAGCGCCGCGGGACGCTCGACGCCCGCAGGCAACGCGCCGAGGCGGCGCAACGCAGCACCCTGGACGAGCAGCGCCGCCGGGCCAGCGAGGAGCGGCTCGCGATCGCCCGTGAGCTGCACGATGTTCTGGCACACAGTCTTTCGCTCATCAACGTGCAGGCGTCGGTCGCACTCGAGCTGTGGGACAGCAGACCCGAACAGTCGCAGGAGGCACTGTCCGCGATCAAGGTCGCGAGCCGCGACGCGATCGGCGACGTCCACGCGCTGCTGGCGTCGCTGCGCGGCGGCGACGACAGCCCGCCCACCGCGCCCACCGCCGGGATCGGGGACCTGGACAGCGTGGTCGAGCGCGCCCGCGCCGCGGGTCTCGCGGTGACGACGGTCGTCGAGGGCGCACCGCGGCCGTTGCCCGCCGTGGTCGACGTCGCTGCGGCGCGCATCGTGCAGGAGTCGCTGACCAACGTGGCCCGCCACTCCGGCGGCTCGTCGGCCGATGTCACGGTGACGTACTCACCCACGTCCGTCCGCGTCCGGATCGACGACGACGGACGAGGCCCGGACGGCGCATCGACCGGTGGCGGCGGAAACGGCATCCCCGGCATGCGGGAACGCGCCCGCGCCCTCGGTGGTGAGCTGACCGCCGGGAGCGGACCGGGCGGCGGTTTCCGGGTGCAGGCGACGCTCCCCCTCGCCCACGACCCGGCGGGCCGGGCATGACGATTCGCGTCCTCGTCGCCGACGACCAGGCCCTCGTGCGGGCGGGTTTCGCCGCCCTGCTCGACGCCCAGCCGGACATCACCGTGGCCGGTCAGGCCGAGAACGGGGAGCAGGCGGTGAGCCTGACTCGCACACTGGTTCCCGACGTCGTCCTCATGGACATCCGGATGCCGGTGCTCGACGGACTGGAGGCGACCCGGCGGATCGCTTCTGATCCTGCGCTGTCCGGTGTGCGGGTGGTGGTGCTCACCACGTTCGAACTGGACGAGTACGTGTTCGAGGCCATGCGCGCGGGGGCGACGGGTTTTCTCGTCAAACACACCGAACCCGCCGAACTGGTGCGGGCGGTCCGCGTGGTGGCCGACGGGGATGCCCTGCTGTCGCCGTCCGTCACGCGGAAGCTGGTCGCGGAGTTCGCGACTCACGCCAAACGGCCGCCCCAGTCCAGTCGCCTCGACGACCTCACCGATCGTGAACGCGAGGTGATGATCCTGATCGCCGAGGGTCTCACCAACGCCGAGATCGGTTCGCGGCTGTTCCTGAGCCCCGCCACCGCCCGCACGCACGTCAGCCGGATTCTGCTGAAACTCGGTGCCAGGGACCGCACCCAACTGGTGGTCCTGGCGTACGAGTGGGGCCTGGTCCGGCCGGGCTGGCAGGACTGACGACCGGCCCGGCCCGCTCAGTGCGACTTTCACGTCGACGCCAGGACCGCCTTCGATCGTCCGGGCATGAGGGCGGCGGCGACGACCGCGACCGCCACGGATCCGGCTCCCACGTACAGGGCCGGCGCGAGGGCGTCGATGTACCCGGTCGGCGTGAGACTGCCGCCCGCCCCGAGGAACACCGCGGTCAGCAACGCGATCCCCAGCGCGACTCCGATCTCCCGGAGCGTCGCGTTGGTCGAACTGGCCGTGCCGTGGTCGGCCTCGGGCATGTCGGCCAGGACGGCGGTCGCGTTGGGGGCGAACGTCAGACCCATTCCCGCACCGGCCATCACGAACGCCGGCACCATGCTGGAGTAGGTGGCGCCGGGAACGATGAGCGACGCCATCCAGAGCAGTGACAGTCCCTGCAGCACCAGTCCGGTGACGAGGAGCGTCCGGACGCCCAGCCGAGGCGCGAGCAACCCTGCGATCGGCGCCACCACCATGGGGGCCGCCGTCCACGGGAGCGTCCGCAGGCCGGCCTCGAACGGGGTATACCCCATGACGATCTGGAGGTACTGCGACAGGAGGAAGACGGCACCCATCATTCCCAGCGTGAACGTCAGCCCGATCACGTTGGCCAGGGAGAACTGGCGGGACCGGAACAGCCGCAGCGGCATCACCGGAAACGGTGTGCGCAACTCGCGCACCACGAACGCCGCGAGCAGCACCACCGCCGCGACGAGGGCGCCGAGAACCGTGGCACTTGTCCAGCCGTCGCCGTTGCCGTGCACGATGCCCCAGACTCCGAGGAACACCGCGGCGCCGGCCAGCACGACGCCGAGCGGATCCAGTGGTTGCCGCTTCCCCTTCGACTCGCCGAGCGCATAGAGCGCCAACGGGATCGCGACCGCGGCGACGGGAACGTTGATCCAGAACACGGCCTGCCACGACACCCCGTCGACGACGGCGCCGCCGATCACCGGGCCGAGAGCGATTCCGAGGCCCGAGACGCCGCCCCAGATCCCGATGGCGAGGGCCCGCTTGGCGAGCGGCACGGCGCCGGCGAGCAGGGTGAGGGAGAGTGGCATGATCGCGGCCGCGCCGACGCCCTGGACGGCGCGCGCCGCGATCAGCATCTCGGAGGTGGTCGACAGCGCCGAGGCGATCGACGCTAGCGCGAAGAGCGCTATGCCCCAGAGGAACACACGACGACGTCCGAGGCGGTCGCCCAGCGCCGACAGCGTCAGCATCAAGGTCGCGAAGGCCAGCGTGTAGGCGTTCATGAACCACTGCAACTGCCCCACCGAAGCGCTCAGGTCGCGTTGGATCACCGGCAGGGCGCTGGTCATCACGAGGTTGTCGAGGGTGGCCATGAACATCGGGATCGAGGCGGCGGCGATCGCCAGCCATACCGGCACCGTTCGGCCGCGGCCCGGGGGCGGCGGCGCCGATTCGTGGTCGAGGCGTTCGGAGAGTGTCGTCATGACGGGACCTCACATCCGAGTCGTGGGTAGAGGAAAACAGAAGTTGTAAGCATCAGATGATTACTTATTTCGCAGACTAGTAATCAACTGATAACATGTCAACATGGCCCCGCCCGTGAAACAGACCCGCATGAGCGCTACGGAACGGCGCGAACTCGTACTGGCCGCCGCCTCCCGCGCGTTCGCCAGGGACGGCTATCACGGCACCAGCACCGACGCCGTCGCACGCGAGGCCGGCGTGTCGCAGCCGTACGTGGTCCGCATGTTCGGTTCGAAATCGCGGCTGTTCGCCGACGTCTTCGACCGCGCGATGTCGCGGATTCTCGACACCTTCGAACCCTGGTTCGACGGTGTCGCCGCCGACCCCGAGAACGACGAGTCGTGGCTCCCGATGGGCGTCGCGTACACCCAGTTGCTCGAGGACCGCGACCTCCTGCTCGTGATGATGCACGGCTTCACGTCCGGCGCGAACCCGGAGATCGGCGCACTGGCGCGCGACTGGATGTCCCGGCTCTACACGCAGATCCGCACACGCACCGCCTGCAGCCCCGAACGGGCCCGCATCTTCATCGCCAACGGAATGCTGCTCAACACCCTGCTCGCCATGCAGGTACCCGAGCATGCCGGGCAGGATCCGGCGCTCGAGGAACTCGCCGTGTGCGCATTCGGAAACACCCTGGACGCCGCAGGCTCCGAGAACTGATCCGTGATCGGCGATTTCCGCTCTTGATCTTGCTCATCGGACACACTGGAGGGCACGATGGAAGCGTGCGGAAGGGGTGTCCCCGTGGACCGAGCCGTTGAGTCTCGACTGAGCTATTCCGACAGGGAGGGTCACCACCACACCGTGGACCTCTCCCCCACTTCCGCGCGCGTCACGATCGGACGGTCGCCCGGCTCCGATCTCCTTCTCACGGAGGACGACGAGGTCTCGCGACTCCATGCCGTGCTCGAATGCGTCGGCTCGCATTGGACCATCCTCGACGACGGACTTTCCCGTAACGGCACGTTCGTCAACGGCGAGCGGCTCGCGGGCAGGCGGCGGCTCCGGCAGGGCGACAGCATCCGCATCGGCGGAACCAAGATCCGGTACCTGGAATTCGGTGGCGCTCTCGACGAGGCCACCCGAATGGGGACCGACATGCCCGACGTCCGGTCCCTCACCGACACCCAGCGGGCGGTCCTGACGGCGCTCTGCAGGCCGTACAAGCACGGCGCCGCGTTCGCGAATCCCGCCTCGAACCAGCAGATCGCGCAGGAACTGTTCCTCAGCGTCGACGCGATCAAGACTCACCTGCGCGCACTGTTCGCGAAGTTCGGCGTCGGCGATCTCCCGCAGAATCAGAAGCGGGTCAGCCTTGCCGAGCGGGCCATGCGCAGCGGCATCATCAACGAGCGCGATCTCTGATCAGCACGCGGCCATCAGCTCGCGGTCGCGCGCGGCCGTCTCACCATGGGCGATTCGCTCGACGAGTCCGATGATGGCGAGCGCGACGTCGGCCGCGCGGTCGAGGATCACCGAGTGTCCCGCGCCGTCGACGCTCACGAGTTCCGAAGCGGGGAGCTTCGAGGCCATCGCGACGGAATGCTGGAACGGGGTCAGCATGTCGACCGAGCCGCACAGGATCAGCGACGGAATGTGCGCGAGCGCCGTCAGGGAGTGCCGCTCGTCGAACCCGAGCAGGGACTCGAGGAAGCTCGACATGGTGACGACGGACGTCGTGTTGACCATGGCCGAGACCAGAGCCGCGAGCCGCGGATCGACGACCCGGTTGCGGGCGCTCGCCGCGCGGGCGATCGCCGTGCAGACGGTGCGACCCACCCGCTTCGATCCGTGCACGACCCGCGGTGCCCGCCGCACCGCGGTGCGGAACAGCGACACCGCCGGGCTGCGCAGGTGGCGACCGAGACCGGCCTCGGCGAGATCGCACGCCGCGGTGGAGATCAGGGCCATGCCCACGATCCGCGAGCCGATCGTGTGCGGGTTCTGCCGCGTGTAGGACAGTGCGGTCATCCCGCCCATCGAGTGCCCGACGAGGACGACCGGACCGTGCGGTGCGACGGCGTCCAGGACGGAGCCGAGGTCGCGGCCGAGCTGATCGATCGTGTAGGTGGCGGCCGGCGCCTCCCCCGACTCGCCGTGCCCCCGGTGATCGTAGAAGACCATGCGAACATCGTTGCGCCAGAAGCGGACCAGCTGTTCGCGCAGTGCCCACCAGGATTCGGTGCGCAGGCAGTGACCGTGGACGAACACCACCGTGGTGGCCGCGTCGGGCGAACCGAACTCGCGAACCGCGAGCGGGACCCCGTCGTCGGTCCTGACCGTGAGACGACGACCTTCGTGCTCATGTGCAACCGGGGTGTTCGTCATGATGGCCTCCTCGGTTTCTTCGCTCGCGGCTGGTGAAGCGTTACGTTCTTGCTTGTCCCCTACTCTGCCGCGCACCGTCGGCACCAACCAGAACCCCCAGTAGTGGCCTCCGCACCCGGAGGTGTCGCGCATTCCACCCCTGGGGTGGGTGGACACGGGCATGCCGGAAATCCCCCTCCGGCTCGCCCGCGGCTGGAGGGTGTTCTCTGCTGCCGATTCAGGATGCGGTGTCCGGACGGGCACCACCAGGCACCCCGGGGTGGGGAACCCGTCACCCCCAGGGTTGCCCCTGACCGCCGCCGAAGTCGTAGCCACCGACGCTCGCGCCGTTCGGCCCGGCATTGATGCCGTCGACGGCGATCACGGTGCCGACAGCCGCTCCGCCGATGGTCACGGTGCCGCCCTGGGGGCTCGGTCCGGGCGCCAGATTGCTCACGGAAGGATCGTCGGAGGGGGTGTCCGGGGCCGCGGACGCGATGCCTGCACCTGCGGCGAGGACGAAGAATGCGGCCGCGACGGTAGCACCCGTGCGTGTCAGAGCGGTGGAGAAGTCGAAGGACATCGACATGGAAGAACCTTTCGCAGTGCGAGATGGCGGGCCGAGGGGCCGGCACCTGGCGGTGGCGGCCCCTCGAACTTCAGGAAGATCGCGTAATCACAGCTCGGTCAGAAGCAGAAGACAAACGTGCAGTTTTCGGTGCTGTCCCCGGCTCCTGCGCCACCGTTGCCACCCGCACCACCGGTGGCCGGACCACCGTTGCCACCCGCGCCGCCGTTGGCGCTGCCTCCGTTGGCGTTGCCGCCGTTGCCGACGTTCGTGTTCACCGTTGCGCCGTCTCCCACTGCTGCGCCACCGATGATGACACCGCCCTGGTTGTTGACGTTGCCATCAGCAGAGCCGCCGTTGGCGCTGCCGCCTGCACCGCCGGCGCCGCCCTGCGAGCTACCCGGAGCTCCGGCGCCGCCGGCTCCGCCTGCGGGGTCGGCCGAGGCGATTCCTGCTCCGGCGGCGAGAGCGAAGCCCGCGATCGCGAGAGCGGAGAGGGTGCGCTTGAAGGTGTGTGCCATGTGTGGATCTTTCTGTGGGGGTGGGGTTTTGCTTGCCACATAAGAATGCGCTGAGAGCGCCCACCCGGACAGATACCCCAGGGGGCGCAAGCGGCACCCCGAGGGATGACGCCGCCCCACCCCGTGGAGCCGTGCCTACGGCCGCATTTCGTACGCCCCGTCGTAGCTCTCCACCTGCGCCCACACCCGCGAGAATCGTTCCGCGTCCACGACCGGCCTTCGGATCGCACCGAGTGCCCACTGCTGCTGAGCGTCGGTGGCGGACGATTTACCGTGCAGCGCAACGGCATAACGGGAGAAGTCGCGGATCTGGAAGTCGAAGATCTGGTCGATCAGGTCGCGGTCGATGCCGGCGATGTCGGCCTGCTCGAGAATCAGGTGCCCGTAGACCACGAGCGAGAACAGGTGCCCGAGGTCGAGCAGGAAGTCGAGGTCCTTCTGCTGGTCGGCGTCGGGCGGGGCGGTGGTGAGCAGTTCCCGCAACGCCGTCGCCTGCTCGTGGAACCGGGCCACGTTGGGGACGTCCGAATGCGCCTCGTACGCCTTCGTCCAGTCGTGGAACTGGATCTTGCCCGCGCCGCGGGTCGGTCCCTGCGCCCAGAAGAACGCGTCGTCGGCGGCGTCGAGCCTGGTGCCGATCTCCGGGTACTCCGCGGGGTTGAGCAAGTAGTTCGGCATGAACTTCAGGATCAGGCCGACGTTGACGTGCACCGTGCCCTCGAGCTTCGGCAGGGTGCCGATCAGCTGGGCGGCCTCCCGGAAGTAGGTGTTCTTCTCGTAGCCCTTCGCCGCGATCACGTCGTGCAGGAGCGCGATCACCTTCTCGCCCTCGGACGTGACCTTCGCCTTCGTCATCGGGTTGAACAGCAGGTACCGGCGGTCGTCGAGACTCGCGCTGCGGAAGTAGTCGACGGAGCGGGCGCTGAACAGCTTCATCGCGACCAGCCTGCTGTACGCGTCGACGAAGTTTCCGCGCACGTGCGGGAAGTCGGTGACGGGGTTTCCGTACAGAATCCTGTTGTGCGCGTGGGTGATCGATTCGTAGAACGCGTGCTCGGAGATACCGATGGAACCGGTGCACAGGTTGAACTTGCCGACGTTGACCGTGTTCAGCGCGGCCTCGAATGCGGCGACCCCGGTGTGCAGGATGTCCTCTTCCCGCACCGGGTAGTCCTCGAGCCGGAACGTGCTGACGTACATCTGGCCGTGCACCACGTTGCCCTGCAGGTGGTACGCCGGGTGGCGGCTGTCCGCGACGAAGAAGACGTAGCCGTCGCTGCCCTCGACGTCGGTGCGCCTGCCGAACACCGACACCATGCCCGCGACGTTGCCGTTTCCGATGTAGTACTTGTCGCCGCTCGCGGTGAACGCGAGATCCGGGTCGTCCCCGGCGGGGGTCAGCAGCATGTCCGTCGAGTAGACGTCCGCACCGTGTTCCCGTTCCGACAGACCGAACGCCAGCACACCGCCGTCGTCGAGGAGTTGCGCAGCGCGATCCTTCGCTGCCCGGTTGCCGCTCATCCAGATGGGGCCGAGGCCCAGGACCGTCACCTGCCACGCGTACCAGTACGCCAAGCCGTAGAACCCGAAGATCTCACTGAGCGCGGCGTTGCGTGCGGCGTCCCAGCGCTTGCCGGGATCGCCGTCCGCCGACTCGGCGGGCGTGAGGAACGTGGCGAACAGCTTCTCCCGTTTCACGAACTCCAGGAAGTCCTCGGGCCAGACCGCCTCGAGATCGTCCTCGATGAGCCGCTTCTTGCCCCGCGACTCGAACCACTCGATCAGCGCCCGCAGCAGTCTGCGCGTCTCCGGATCGAAATGCTCGGGATCGTAGGAGTTCGGATCGAACAGCAGGGAGTTCGTCACAGCAGGCCTTTCGTCCGGACGTGTCAGGCCAAGCTAACAGTCCGGACGAAAGGCGTGGGGCGGTTTGATCAGCCCCTGACGGTCTTGACGATCTCGCTCAGCGCCGACTCGGCGGCCACCTCGCGGCTCTCGCCGGTGAAGCGGTCCCGCACCTCCACCTTGCCCTCGCCCCAGCCGCGGCCGACGACCACGACCAGCGGGACACCGAGCAGTTCGGAGTCCTTGAACTTCACGCCCGGCGACGCCTTGCGATCGTCTAGGATGACCTCGAGACCGGCCTTGTCGAGGTCGGCGGCCAGTCCCTCGGCGCCCTCGCGAGCGGTGTCGTCCTTGTTGGCGATCACCACGTGCACGTCGGCGGGCGACACCTCGGCCGGCCAGCGCAGGCCCTTCTCGTCGTGGTGCTGTTCCGCGATCACGGCGACGAGGCGGGAGACACCGACGCCGTAGGACCCCATGGTGGGCCGGACCGGCTTGCCGTTCTCGCCGAGCACGTCCACGGAGAACACGTCCGTGTACTTGCGTCCCAGCTGGAAGACGTGACCGATCTCGATGCCCCGGGCAGCGACGAGTTCACCGGCACCGTCGGGTGACGGGTCGCCGCCACGGACCTCGGCGGCCTCGATGGTGCCGTCCGGGACGAAGTCGCGGCCCGCGACGAGCCCGACGACGTGCTTGCCCTTCTCGTCGGCTCCGGTGATCCAGCTGGTGCCGTCGACGATGCGGGGGTCGACGAGGTACCGGACACCGTTGGCCTGCAGCGCCTTCGGTCCGACGTATCCCTTGACCAGGAACGGGTTGGCCTCGAAGTCCGCTTCGGTGAGCAGTTCGAACTCCGCGGGCTCGAGCGAGGCGCCGAGGCGCTTGTCGTCCACCTCGCGGTCGCCGGGAACACCGATGGCGAGCAGTTCCCACTCGCCGCCGGGCTGCCGGGTCTTGACGAGGATGTTCTTCAGCGTGTCCGCGGCGGTGACGGTCCGGCCGAGGTCGGCGTCGTTCGCCCACGCGACGAGCGTCGCGATCGTGGGGGTGTCCGGGGTGTCGTACACCTTCGCGTCGGGCAGTCCGTCGAACGGAATGGGCTCGGGAGCCAGCGTCTTCACGGCCTCCACGTTGGCGGCGTAACCGGACTCGACGCAGCGGACATAGGTGTCCTCACCGATCTCGCTCTCGGCGAGGAACTCCTCCGACGCGCTGCCGCCCATCGCACCGGACGTCGCCGACACGATCACGTACTTGACGCCGAGCCGGGCGAAGATCCGCTCGTACGCGTCGCGGTGCGCCTGGTACGACTCGGTGAGGCCCTCGTCGGTGAGGTCGAAGGAGTACGAGTCCTTCATGACGAACTCGCGGCCACGGAGAATGCCTGCCCGCGGACGCTCCTCGTCGCGGTACTTGGTCTGCACCTGATACAGGGTGACCGGGAAATCCTTGTACGAGTTGTACTCGCCCTTGACGGTGAGCGCGAACAGTTCCTCGTGGGTGGGGCCGAGCAGGTAGTCGCCGCCCTTGCGGTCCTTCAGGCGGAACAGTCCGTCGCCGTACTCGGTCCAGCGGTTGGACGCCTCGTACGGTTCCCGCGGCAGCAGCGCGGGCAGGGAGATCTCCTGCGCACCGATGCCGTTCATCTCTTCCCGCACCACCCGCTCGACCTCGCGCAGCACGCGCAGACCCAGCGGCAGCCACGAGTAGACACCGGGCGCGACTCGACGCACGTAACCGGCGCGGACCAGCAGCTTGTGGCTGGGGACCTCGGCGTCGGCGGGGTCGTCGCGCAGCGTGCGGAGGAACAGGTGGGACAGGCGGGTAATCACGGGATACCAGAATAGTCGGCTGGGACGAGGCCGGGCGCGTCGGTAGGGTTTCCTGCGTGCTGGTGCTACTTCCTCCCTCCGAAACCAAGTCCGACGGCGGCGCCGACGCGCCCCTCGACCTGGCCGAGCTGTCCATGCCGCAGCTCACCGAAACCCGCGAAATGCTTGTCCAGGCGCTGGTAACGCTTGCGGCGGACGGGGAGGCGTCGCAGCTCGCGCTCGGCCTCGGCCCCACCCAGGCCGACGAGATCGAGCGCAACGCCAAACTGTGGGTCTCCCCCACCCGGCCCGCACTCGAGCGGTACACGGGTGTGCTGTTCGGCGCGCTCGACGCGAAATCGTTCACCAGGGCGCAGAAGTCCAAGGCGCTGACGCGGCTGGCGATGGGGTCCGCACTGTTCGGTGCGGTCCGCGCCGGTGACCTGATCCCCGCCTACCGGCTGTCGGGCGGATCGAAGCTACCCGGGCTGAGCACCCTCCGGGCGTTGTGGAAGCCGGAACTGTCCCGGGCGATCACCGCCGAGGCGGACGGACTCGTCGTCGACCTGCGGTCGGGGACGTACCAGCAGCTCGGGCCGATCCCCGAGGCCGTGATCGCCACGGTTCTCACCGAGAAGCCGGACGGCACCCGGAGCGTCGTCAGCCATTTCAACAAGCATCACAAGGGTCTGCTGGCGCGTGCGCTCACCGTGTCCCGCGCCGAACCCCAGGACGTTCGCGGGGTCGCCCGGGTGGCGGCGAAGGCCGGACTCCGCGTCGAGGTGGCGTCGGACCGCGAGCTGATCATCCTCACCGACTGACCCCCACCCGTGAGTACTTATCAACCGCCGGCGGTTAACAAGTACTCACGGGTGCGTCAGCGCTCGTCGGGCTTGACGGCCAGGACCGGTTTGCGGCAGGACAGCAGCAGTCGCTGGGCGGTGCTTCCCATCAACAGCTTCCCGACCGGGGTGCGGTCGCGGATGCCGATCACGAGTAGTTCCGCGTTCGGCGCCGTCATCGCCTCGAGGATCACGTCGACGGTCTCGTCCCCGACGATCTGCCGGACTTCGTGGTCGATCCCGCTCGCGGCCAGTTTGCCTTCGAGTTCCTGCAGGTGCGCGTTGTCGGCGAACGACTGATCGGCGAGGGAGTCGCCCTTCGAGGAGTTGATCACGAGCAGCGACGTTCCGCGCAGCTGTGCCTCCGCGACGCCGTGTTCGAGGGCCGCCCCTCCGAACTGGTCGGGGGTGTATCCAACGACGATCATGCGTGTGCCTTCTCTCTGGTGTCGGTCGAGTCGCCGCCGGCCGGTCCGTCAGGGAAATCGGGTGCCGCGACGGGGTAGTGCGCGCGGACGACCTTGGCGACGAGGGGTGCGATGAGGAGCACGGCGATCACGATGTAGACGATGATCGCGACGGGCTCGGTGAACAGGCTGCCCCAGTCGCCGCCGCCGAGTTGCAGGCTCTGCCGCAGTTGCCGTTCGATGCGCGGCCCGAGGATGACGCCGATGATCAGCGGCAGCACCGGGAGCCCGAACCTCCGCATCATCAGACCCAGCAACCCGAACGTCAGCAGCAGCGCCAGGTCGAGCCATTGGAGGTTGACCGCGAACGCGCCCAGGGCGGCGAAGAACAGGATGCCCGCGTACAGGTAGGGCCGCGGGGTGCGGAGCAGCTTCGCCCACAGCGGAGCGAGCGGAAGGTTGAGCACCAGCAGCAGGAAGTTGCCGATGAACAGGCTGGCGATCAGCGTCCAGATCAGCAGCGGTTCCTTCTCGAACAGGGTCGGTCCCGGCTGGATGCCGTACGACACGAAGGCCGTCAGCATGACCGCGGCGGTGGCGTTGGTGGGTAGCCCCAGCGAGAGCATCGGCACGAGTGTGCCTGCCGCCGAAGCGTTGTTGGCGGCCTCGGGGCCTGCGACACCTTCGATGGCGCCCTTGCCGAATTCGTCCTTGTGCTTCGACAGCTTCTTCTCGGTGATGTAGGAGAGGAATGTGGGCAGTTCGGCGCCGCCCGCGGGCAGCGCACCGAACGGGAACCCGTAGGCGGTGCCCCGCAGCCACGGCTTCCAGGACCGCTTCCAGTCGCTCTTGCCCATCCAGGGCCTGCCGACGGGGATGACCTCGGCCGGTTTGCGGCGGAGGTGCGCGGCGACCCAGAGGGCCTCACCGAGCGCGAACACGGCGACCGCGACGACGACGATGTCGATCCCGTCCGACAGTTGCGGGATGCCGAACGTGGCACGCGGCTGGCCGGTGAGGAAGTCGATGCCGACCAACCCGATCGCGAGACCGAGGAGCAGGGAGATGCATCCGCGGAGTTTGGAGGTTCCGAGGACCGCGGTGACGGCGACGAGGGCGAGCAGCATGATCGCGAGGTAGGACGGCGCACCGAGGGTGACCGCGAAACTCGAGACGGCAGGCGCGAAGAGCACCAGAAGCATCGTGCCGATGGACCCGGCGACGAACGACCCGATCGCGGCGGTCGCCAGGGCCTGCGCGGCCCTGCCGGCTCTCGCCATCTTGTTGCCTTCGATCGCCGTGATCACCGAGGACGACTCGCCCGGCGTGTTCAGCAGGATCGACGTCGTCGACCCGCCGTACATGCCGCCGTAGTAGATGCCGGCGAACATGATGAACGCGGCGCTCGGGCTGACGTTGTAGGTGACGGGCAGCAGCAGGGCGACGGTCATGGCCGGTCCGATGCCCGGGAGCACACCGACCGCCGTGCCGAGCAGAACGCCGATGCAGGCGTAGAGCAGGTTCATGGGGGTGGCCGCCTGCTCGAACCCCTGCAGCAGCCAGTTCAGATTGTCCATGTCAGAGAATTCCGTCCAGAATGCCTGCGGGCAGCGGTATTCCGAGCCCGACGTAGAACGCGTAGAAGCTGCCGAATCCGAGCACGGCCCCGATCGCGATGTTGCGCACCCAGTGTCGGCTTCCCAGAATGGTTGCGGCCCCGGCGAACAGGACGGTGCCGATGATCGCCCAGCCCAGGAAGTCGACGAGCGCGATGGTCAGCACGAACAACCCGACGAGCAGACCGACCGTCTTCCAGTCGCCCGGGGAGTCCGGGTCGACGTCCTCGCCGCTGTCGGCGTCCCCGGTGGAGCCGCGCAGGATCGCGACGGCGAACACCACCGACAACACCAGCAGTCCCCCACCGATGACGAGCGGGAACAGTCGCGGGCCCACCGGGTCGACCTTCGCGAAGCCCTCGCTGAGCGACAGCGCGTCGACGACGAGGAATACCCCGATCACGGCCAGCACCGCGCACACGACGAACTGCGCGTAGTCCCTCCGCTTCGGCGCCCTGTCCGCGGAGACGACGGACGGTTCTGCGGGCGCGGTCATGCCAGCCCCAATTCGGCCAGCGTGGACGAGACCCGCTCGTCCTGGTCCCGGAGGAACTGCTCGAACTCCGGTCCCGTCATGAAGGCGTCACTCCAACCGTTCTTCACCAGGGCCTCCTTCCATTCCGGTGTGTCGTGCAACTTTTGAAGCGCCTCGACCATGTCGGCCTTGGCGCCGTCGGACAGCCCGGGCGGAGCCAGGACGCCCCGCCAGTTGGTGAAGGTCAGGTCCACCCCGGCCTCGGTGAGCGTCGGCGCGTCGACACCTTCGACGCGCTCGTTTCCCGACACCGCGAGGACCCGGACCTGGCCGGCCTCGATCTGGTCCACGTACTCGCCGAGCCCCGACGTGCCCGCGGTGATCTTCTTGCCGAGCAGGGCCGTCAGCAGGTCGCCGCCGCCGTCGTAGGACACGTAGTTCACCGCGTTCGGGTCCACTCCCACCGCGCGTGCCGTCTCCATCGGGAACAGGTGGTCGGGGCCGCCGGGCGAGGAACCGCCGCCGATGGTGATCGACGCCGGGTCGGCGCGCCAGGCGGCCACGAAGTCGTCGACGGTCTGCAGCGGTGAATCCGCGGGCACGAGAATGCCCTCCTGCTCCTCGACCACCTTGGCCAGCGCGGTGGCATCGGAGACACGGGCGGTGGAGCCGTTGGTGTAGCCGGCGCCGACGACGCCGAGGCCCATCATCATCATGAGGTCGTCGTTGCCGGCCTCGTTCATCAACCGGGCCATCGCCACCGTTCCACCTGCGCCGATCACGTTGAAGACCTCGACGCGGCCGGTGATGTCCTCGTCTTCCATGATCTTCACCGCGGTCCGCGCCGTGAGGTCGTAGCCGCCGCCCGGACTGTTCGGAACCATCATCCGCACCCTGTGCAGGCCCTCGTCCTCGCCGCGGGTGACCCCGCAGCCGGCCACTAGGAGGCCTACGAGCGCGAGCAGGAGCAGCGCGCGTACCCTGCTCCCGCTACCTGTTCTCGACATCGTTCCCCATTTCGCCATGAATGTGATCTTCCGCAATACTGAACCTCGGGCGTGATGCACGTCACCTATGCGAACGAAACGGAACTTAAGTTCATTGTGGTCACCACTTCATCCCCGCGTTCGTAGCCTCGCGGGCCAGGTCCTGCTCCTCCAGCTCGTCGTCGTCGGCGTCGTGCTGCTCGCGGTGGCCGCGGTGTCGGTCCACCAGTCGACCGTGGAATTCCGCGACCTCCAGGGGCAGCGCATGATCGCGGTGGCCGAGAACGTAGCGTCGACGCCGGTGGTGCGCGACCAGCTGTCGGACCGCTCCGTCGAGCGGGTGCTGGCACCGGAGGTCGATCGCGCCGTCAACCTGTCGGGCGCCACGCTCGCCGAGATCGTCGCGCCGAACGGGGGGGTCACCGTGTCGTCGGACCCGACCCGGCTCGGGGTTCCCGCGGAACTCGGCGCCAGCGACGTGATGACCGGACGCGCCTGGTCGGGCGACGTGGACGTCGACGGACGCCACGCCATCGTCGGACACGTCCCGATCCTGTCCGCCACCGGGGACGTCCTCGCGGTCGTCTCCGTCAGCGACGACTACCCGTCCATCTGGGACCTGCTCAGCAGCGCGGGGGCGCGCCTGCTCCTGTATCTCGGAATCGGCGCCGGTCTGGGGCTGCTCGGCTCGTGGCTGCTGTCGCGCCGGATCAAGACCCACACCCGCGGACTCGAAATCGCCGATATCGCAAGCCTCGCCGACCATCGCGAGGCCCTGCTGCACAGCATCCGCGAGGGGGTGGTCGCGGTGAACCCCGACGGAGTGATCACCGTGCTCAACGACAGCGCCCAGGAACTACTCGACCTCACCAGCGACGCCGTCGGCAGGCACGTCGACGACGTCGCGCTCGACCCCGCTGTGCGGCAGTATCTCCTCACCGGGGAGGACGGCCGCGACGTGGTGCTGTCGACGTCGTCGCGGATGCTCGCGCTGAGCCGCCGCGCCGCGACCAGCCAGGGCCACAAGATCGGCACCGTCACCACGATGCGCGACAGCACCGAACTGGCGTCGATGCAGAGCCAGCTGTCTTCGCACAAAAGTGTCACCGACACCCTGCGGGCGCAGACGCACGAGTTCGCCAATCAGCTGCACACGATCTCGGGGCTGACACAGCTCGGCGACTACGACGCGGTCACCGAGTTCGTCGGCACCCTCACCCGCCGCCGGGCGGAGATCAGTGATGCTGTCACGCAACGTATCTCGGATCCGGCCGTGGCCGCGCTGCTGATCGCGAAGACGTCGCTCGCCGCGGAGACCGGAGTGGCACTGACGCTGGAACCGGACTCGCACCTGCACGCCCTCGACCCCGAACTCGCCACCGACGTGATCACCGTGCTAGGCAACCTCATCGACAACGCCGTCGACGTGTCCGAGGGCGGCCGGGACGCGCGGATCTCGATCCGGATCACCGACGACGACGGCATTCTCATCGAGGTCGCCGATTCCGGCCCCGGAGTTCCCGAGACGATGCGGGAGGAGATCTTCTCCCGCGGGGTCACCTCGAAACCCGGCACACCCGGCGGCCGCGGAATCGGTCTCGCCCTGGTCCGTCTCGTCAGCTCCCAGCACGGCGGGTCCGCGGCCGTCTCGGACGCACCCGGCACCGGTGGTGCCTTGTTCACCGTCCACGTGCCGCGTAGCTAGACTCTCCGACCATGACGGGACGGCGTGGCGATGTATGAGGTCCTGGTCGTCGACGACGACTTCATGGTCGCGGAGATCCACCGCCGATTCGTCGACAAGACACCGGGGTTCACCACCGTCGGGGTGGCGCGGACCGCCGCGGAGGCCCTCGAATCGGTGCGCACCGGCAACCCCGACCTCGTGCTCCTGGACGTGTATTTGCCGGACATGTCCGGCCTCGACGTCCTGCAGCGACTGCGCGCCGAGGGCAATGCCGTCGGCGTCATCATGATCACCGCCGCCCGGGAGATCGACACCGTCAGCCGGGCACTGCACGGCGGCGCCTCCGACTATCTGGTCAAGCCGTTCGACTACACGCAGCTGCAGGAGAAGCTCGAGAACTTCCGGCGCCGCGCCCGCGCCCTCGAATCACAGTCCGGCGCAGACCAATCACTGATCGACTCCCTCTTCGGCGGCAAGGGCAGGAATCCGGAGCCGAGCAGGCTCCCGAAGGGACTCAGCGTCGAAACCGGCCGCCTCGTGCTCGACATCCTGCGGTCGAAGGGCGAACTGTCGTCGACCGAGTGCGCCGAACTCGCCGGACTCTCCCGGGTCAGTGTGCGCCGCTATCTCGAGCACTATCTGTCCGAGGGACTGCTGGAGGTCCGCCTCGAGTACGGGGGTGCGGGCAGGCCCGTGCGCCGGTACCGTCCCGCACCCCGCTGACCCCGGACTCCGGACTCCGGACTCCGGACTCCGTCAGGATCGGGTGCAGGTGCCGGGCAGCGCGAACGGTGTCGAGTCGCCCGCGCCGCGGCTCTCCGCGCGCTGCAGCAGGTCGAGCGTCGCGGCGCCGAAGGCCGGCGAGTAGGACACCGAGTCGGTGCACCCGCCGTGGTCCAGGCCCCCGACGAGGGCGACGACCCGCGGACCCGCCACCCACGGGCCACCGCTCGTTCCGTCGCCGAGACCGTTGCAGACCACCGTCGGAAAGCTGTCCGTCGACGTGGTCGCGGCCGTGCACGACACCGGACTGTCGCCCAGCGTCGGATAGCCGGTGACCGCCACCGTGGTCTCGGCTGCCGGGGCGGGTGCCAGTTCGAAGCCGCCACCGACCACCGATTCGATGGAGGCGGGCACGGTGGTTCCACTCGGCGCCACGCGGAGGACGGCGTAGTCGTGCTGGGGATCCTGCGACTCCAGCCAGGCCGGGTCGACGTAGATCTGGGACACCGTCCACACACCGAACGGGGCCACGCCGCGGTCGTATCCGGGCGCGAACGACAGGGCGCCGCCGGACCCCGCGATGCAGTGCGCGGCGGTGAGCACGAGGTCGCCGTCCGTGCTGTCCAGTACAGAGCCGGTGCAGACATGGATCGGCGTGCCGGCCAGGAACAGCGGACCGACGCGTGGGTCCGGTGCGGCGGGCGCGGCGGTGGCCGGGACCCCGGCCACCCAGGCAGCCAGCAGAAGGACCGCTGCGACTGCCCCCGTGCCGAACGAGCGGGAGGGTGTGAGCACAGGACCATCATGCTCCGCCCGGCGTGCGCGGGCGGGCCGATTTCTGCTGCCCGCCGTACGGGTCAGCCGCGTTGCGGAAGCTGCTGCAGCGCCCACTGGTTGCCGTCGGGATCGGCGAAGTACACGAAACGCCCCCACGCCAGATCCTGAACCTCGCTGACGGGAACACCGCGGGACGACAGTTCCGCGTGGGCGGCATCGGCGTCGTCGATGACGATCTGCAACCCGTGCACCGAGCCGGGCGGCGTGTCGACCAGGCCCTCGCCGACGGCGATCGAGCACGCCGAACCGGGCGGGGTGAGCTGGACGAACCGCACATTCTCGTCCACGCGGTGATCGTGGTCGACGACGAAGCCGACCTGGTCGGCGTAGAACGCCTTGGCCCGGTCCACGTCGGACACCGGCAGGATGATCAGCTCGATTTTGAAGTCCATGACCGGATGCTAGCGACGGTCTCCGACAACCGGGCCGAAACTGGCCGGCCCACGCTCACGCCTGCTGCGCGGCCTTCTCGGCGGCCTGCGCCTGCGCGACCTGTTGCGGGGTGAAGCGGATGAACAGCGCGGCGAATCCGGCGATGAGGGCGCAACCGGCGCTGCCGACGAGGGCGAAGGTGTAGCCGTTGCCCAGTGCCTCGAGTTGCGCCGGGTTCATGTCCGCGACCTTGCCGGAGATGCCGCCGAGCGACAGGGTGCGCGAGGTGGCCATCGCCCCGATGACGGCGAGGGCGAGGGGGCCTCCGAGCGTCTGCGCCACCTGCGCGATGGCGGCGAGTGGACCGATCTCGGTTTCCGACACTCCGGCGATGGCGCACAGCGGGAGCGGGACGACGGCGAGTCCGACGCCGAACCCGATCCCGATGACCGGTACGAACAGGTTGGCCAGGTAGGTGGCGGAACTGTCGAGGGTCGACCCGTACAGCAGCCCGACCACCATGATCGCGGCGCCGGCGACCACCAGCCATCGCGGCTGGATCCGCACGGCGAGCTTGGACGCCACCGCGGCGGCGCTGCCGAGGCCGAACGCGAACGGGATGAACGCGAGCCCCGCTTCGAGGGGGCTGTAGCCGAGGATGTCCTGGACGAACAACGCCACGAACGCGGCGACCGTGAACATGACGGCACCGGCGAAGAAGATCGCGACGAGCGTCGCCACCCGGTTCTTGTCGTGGAACAGCGAGAACGGCAGCAGCGGGTTGTCGGCGGTCCGTTCGACGTAGAGGAACGCGCCGAACAGCAGCAGTCCGGCGACGAGCGCGCCGACCACGTACGGACTGCCCCAGCCGAGTTCCGGGCCCTCGGTGAGCGCGAACACGACCCCCGTCGCGGCGACCGTCGCGAGGACCGCCCCGGGAACGTCGAGAGCCAGGCGTTCGCCCGCGGTCTCCTTGAGCGCCACGAACGCGCACCCCACGATGACGACCCCGATGGGCACGTTGATGAGGAAGATCAGGCGCCACGACACCTCGGTGAGGGCGCCGCCGATGATCAGGCCCGCGATCGACCCGATGCCCGTCATGGCCGCGAAAATCGCGATGGCCTGGTTACGCGCGGGTCCGGCCGCGAACGTGGTCGCGACCAGGGCCAGCGCCGTCGGCGACGCCACCGCGGCGCCGACGCCTTGCAGGAACCGGGCCGCGATCAGCATGAACTCGCCCACCGCGAGGCCGCACAACAGTGAGGCGACGGTGAACAGGGCGACACCGCCGACGAACATCTTCTTCCGGCCGAACGCGTCACCGAGCCGTCCGCCCAGCAGCATGAGGCCACCGAACGCGAGCGCGTACGACGTGAGCACCCAGTTGCGACCGCTGTCGCTCAGACCCAGGTCGGCCTGCAGCGGCGCGAGCGCCAGGTTGGCGACGGTGCCGTCGAGGACCACCATCATCTGCAGCCCGCTCAGCACGACGATCGCCAGCCCCATCACGCGGGTGGCGGCGGGCGGATTCACCGCGGTTCTCGCCGCAGACGGGTTCGACGACGGCGCGCCTTCGGGTACTCGGGATTCAGACACGGGGGTTCACGTTACCCAGCGTCCACAGAAAACCCGGCCACGGGCCCGATGACCACGATGGCGGGGGGACGGATCTGCTCTTCCTTGACCCGCGCGGCGACGGTCTGGAGATCGGCCCGGAGGGTGCGCTGCGTCCGGAGGGTTCCCTCCTGGATCACCGTGACCGGGGTGTCCACGGGACGCCCGCCGTCCATCAGGACCGTCGCGAACGCCTCGATGCGTTCGACGGCCATCAGCAACACGATCGTGCCCTTCAACCGGGCCAGCGCCGACCAGTCGACGAGTGAATCCGGGTGGTCGGGGGCGACGTGACCGCTGACGACGACGAACTCGTGGGTGACGCCTCGATGCGTGACCGGGATGCCTGCGGCCGAGGGCACGGAGATGGCGCTGGTGATGCCGGGGACGACCGTGACGGGCACACCCGCGGCGGCGCACGCCTCCAGTTCCTCGTAGCCGCGCCCGAACACGTACGGGTCGCCGCCCTTGAGTCGCACCACGAACTTGCCGGCCTTCGCGCCGTCGATGAGGGCGGCGTTGATCGCCTCCTGCGCCATCGCGCGGCCGTAGGGAATCTTCGCGGCGTCGATGACCTCGACGTCCGAGCCCAGTTCGGCGAGCAGTTCCGGCGGGGCGAGGCGGTCGGCGACCACCACGTCGGCACGGGCGAGCAGTCGGCGGCCGCGCACGGTGATGAGGTCGGGGTCGCCCGGGCCGCCGCCGACCAGTGCGACGCCGGCCGCGGGCGACTCGGCCGTGTCGGCGACCGCACCGGACTGCAACCCCTCGACGAGGGCGGTGCGCACGGCCGCGGACCGGCGGTGGTCGCCGCCCGCCAGCACACCGATGCTCATCCCGTCGTAGCTCGCGCTCGCCGGGGTGACGGCCGTCCCGTAGCGGGCGTTGTCGGCGCGCACGCAGAACACGCGGTTCCGTTCGGCCTCGGCGACGATCGCGGCGTTGGTGTCCGGTTCGTCGGTGCACGCGATGGCGTACCAGGCGTCGGCGAGGTCGCCGTCCCGGTATTCGCGAAGTTCCACTGTGATCTGTCCCGCAGTCGCCATGCCCTCGACCGCCGGTGTGACCTCGCGGCTGATCAGATGCACCCGCGCGCCCGACGCGATCAGGAGCCCGAGCCTGCGCTGTGCCACCGTTCCGCCACCGACCACGACCACACGACGATCGGCCAAATTGAGTCCGACCAGGTAGTTGGTCTCGTCTCCGGTGGCAGCAGTCACGCGCTCTCCCCGTTTCTCCTGAAATTCCTGCACGGCTTGTCTCGAACCTACGAAACTTTACGGGCTGCCGCGACGACGACGCCATTCGCGGACCACTTGGTCACGATCAGCGGCCCACCGCCCGCGCCGAGCACGGCCGCCGCTTCCGCGACGCTCGGCGATCCCGTCGCCGAGTGCACCCGGTCCGACGGGTTGGCCACCTCGACGGCGGCGAGTTCGCCCGCCGCGAATCCGCGGACGGGGACGCCCAACTCCGACGCGGCGTCCAGGAGGGCCGGTTCCGCTGCCTTGCGGTCGAGGGTGCACAGGCAGTGCAGCGCCGCGTCCGAACCGTGGTGCGCAGACGCCAGCACGTGCCGGACGGCGGCGACGATGTCGGCGCGGCCTGCTGCCGCGCGGAAGCCGACGCCGACGCAGACGTCAGCCATGAGCGGAGAACGTGCGCGCCGCGGCAACGAAACGGGCGACCGCCTGCGGGTGACCGGCGGGATGGGTGTGCAGGTACGAGGCGTGCACACCGCCGCGCACGAAGCCCTCGCGCGCCGGGGGGCCGTCCCAGGGGCGCCATCCCCACGCCGGCGCGAAGCCGTCCGCCTCCGCCGCGGCGAGCCACGTGCGATGGAAGTGGACGCCGACCACCCGCTCACCCGCCGCAAAGAGGATGGAGTCCGTCACGGCCACCGCTTCGCGGTAACCGAGCGTCAGGCGAGACCCGAACATGGCGTCCACCCCGACCACCGAGGCCATCTCGTGGCCGTCGAGGGTGCGCGCGAGGTAGAGAAGACCGGCGCATTCGGCGTGGATCGGCGCCCCCGCGGTGGCGAGTTCGCGGATCTGCGCCAGGAGCGCGGCGTTCCCGGCGAGCGCGACGGCATGCTCCTCGGGGAAACCGCCGGGCAGCACCACGCCGCTCGTACCGGGCGGCAACGGATCGTGCAGGGGGTCGAACGTGGTCACGTCCGCACCGGCCGCGCCCAGGAGTTCGCGGTGCTCGGCGTACCCGAACGTGAACGCGCGCCCCCCGGCGATCGCCACGGTGGGTCGCGGGCCGGGCGGTGGTGATCCGACCTCGGCGACGGGGTCCCACACCGGGCCGTCGACCGTCGAGGACGCGAGCGCGCGGATCGCCGGAAGGTCGAGGTGGCGGGCGGCGAGGCGGGTCATCGCGTCGACGGCGTTGACCGCGTCGGCGCCGTGTTCGGCGGCCGGGATCAGCCCGAGGTGGCGTGAGGGGACTTCCAGTTCGGCCATCCGCGGCACGGCGCCGAGCACGGGGAGCCCGACGCGGTCGCACGCCTGCCGCAGCACCTGTTCGTGCCGCGGGCTGCCCACCCGGTTGAGAATCACTCCGCCGATGCGGACACCGGAGTCGTACGTCGAGAAGCCGTGCAGGACCGCCGCGAGGCTCTGACTGTGGCCGCGGGCGTCCACCACGAGCACCACGGGCGCACCGAGCAGCGCGGCCACCTGGGCGGTCGATCCCTCGGCCGACGGCTCGTGGGACGCGGCGTCGATCTTGCCGTCGAACAGGCCCATGACGCCCTCGACAACCGCGAGGTCGCACCCCGAACTCCCGTGCCGGTACAGCGGGGCGATCCGCTCCGCGCCGACCATGACCGGGTCGAGGTTGCGTCCCGGACGTCCCGCCGCGAGCCCGTGGTAGCCGGGGTCGATGTAGTCGGGGCCGACCTTGAACGGCGCCACCGCACAGCCGGACTCCCGCAGCGCTCCCACCAAACCGGTTGCGACGGTGGTCTTTCCGCTGCCCGACGCGGGTGCGGCGATGACCACCGCGGGCACCGTCGGGAGGGTGATCACCACTCGATGCCTCGCTGGCCCTTCCGGCCGGCGTCCATCGGATGCTTGATCTTGGTCATCTCCGTCACCAGATCCGCCGCGTCGATCAGCGCCTGCGGGGCGTCGCGGCCCGTGATCACCACGTGCTGGTTACCCGGCCGGTTCCGCAGGACCTCGACCACCTCGTCGACGTCCACCCACCCCCACTTCAGGGGATACGTGAACTCGTCGAGCACGTAGAAGCGGTGCTCCTCGGCGCCCAGCCTGCGCGCGATCTCGGTCCACCCTTCGGCGGCCGCGGCGGCGTGGTCTTCCTCGCTGCCGTGCTTACGCGTCCACGACCAGCCCTCGCCCATCTTGTGCCACTGCACCGCGCCGCCGACACCGGTGTCGTCGTGCAGTTGGCCGAGCGCGCGGAAGGCCGCTTCCTCCCCCACCTTCCACTTGGCGCTCTTGACGAACTGGAACACCCCGACGTCGAATCCCTGATTCCAGGCGCGCAGCGCCATGCCGAACGCGGCCGTCGACTTCCCCTTGCCCGGTCCGGTGTGGACCGCGAGCACGGGAGCGTTGCGCCGCTGACGCGTGGTGAGGCCGTCGTTCGGAACGTTCTCGGGAACACCCTTGGGCATGTGTCTTCTCTCTCCCTACCGAATTCCGTGTCCGGGTCAGGCCGCGGCGCGGACGACGCCCGCGACCTGCTGCGCGGACAATTCGCCGAGCCGGACGTAACCACCCCGCAGCAGGCGGGACAGCTCCGCGGCCAGCCCGAGCCGGACCATCCCGGTCTCGCAGTCGACGACCACCGACGCGACCGCGCTGTCGGCGAGCAGCCCCGCGGCCACCTTCGCCCGGTGCAGTGCATCCTTGCCGCCGGTCGCCCGACCGTCGGTCAGCGCGACGACGAGGGCGCGGCGCTGCGGGTCGCGGAGCCGTTCCCGCAACACGACCTCGCGCGCGCGCAGAAATCCTTCTGCCAGTGGCGATTTGCCGCCCGTCTTCATTCCCTGCAGACGGCGGACGGCGATGTCGACCGATGAGGTGGGCGGCAGGACGAGTTCCGCGGCACGCCCGCGGACCGTGATCACCGCAACCTTGTCACGGCGCTGGTAGGCGTCGCGGAGCAGTGAGACGACGGCGCCGGTCACGGCCGACAACCGGTCACGGGCCGCCATCGACCCGGACGCGTCCACCACGAACACCACGAGGTTGCCCTCACGGCCTTCGCGGATCGCTCCGCGCAGATCGACGGAATCGAGGATCATCCGCCCGGCGGTCCGGCCCCGGGCCACCTGCTGCCCGGCGGCGGCGAACAGCGTACCGACCAGGTGGAGTCCGTGCCCCGACTCGGCGGTCGAGCGCACCGCGCGACCGCGAGACGAGCGGGAACGGGAACGCCTGCCGGGCGCGCCCTCGCCGACCCCGGGTACCTCGAGCAACTTGGTGGTGAACTGGGTGCCGGTCGGCCCGGCCGGGCGCTCCGGCGGTGCCGGTGCGCCGCCTCCGGGCCCGTCGGGATCGTCGGGTCCCTCGGGGTCGGTGTTCGTGCCGTCCGCCGCGGGCGGTGCGCCGGGCGGAGATCCGGGTTCCTGCTCCGGCGGTTCCCCGGCGCCGGACCGCGCGTCCTCGTCGGCCTGCCGGAGAGCGTCGTCGAGTTGCTGTTCGTCGAGACCGGGTTCGTCGAACGGATCCCGTCGGCGACGGTGCGGCAGGGTCAGTTCGGCGGCCACCCGCACGTCCTCCGCCTCGACGGCCCCCGCGCCCCGCCACGCGGCGTGCGCGGTCGCGGTGCGGGCGAGAACGAGATCGGCGCGCATGCCGTCCACATCGAACGACGCACAGAGAGAAGCGATTCGGCGCAACTCGACGTCGTCGAGCACGACGGCGTCGAGCCGGTCGCGGGCCTCGAGGATGGCGGCGGCGAGGGCGGCGTCCTGCTCGGCGTAGCGCTCGACGAACCCTGCGGGATCGCGTTCGAAGTCCAGACGACGCCGGACCACCTCCATGCGCACGTCCACCTCCCGCGACGCCGCGACGTCGACGGCGAGCCCGAACCGGTCGAGGAGCTGCGGCCGGAGTTCGCCCTCCTCCGGATTCATCGTGCCGACCATGACGAACCGGGCGGCGTGCGAATGCGAGATGCCGTCCCGCTCGACGTGGACGCGGCCCATCGCCGCCGCGTCGAGGAGCACGTCCACCAGGTGGTCGTGCAGGAGATTGACCTCGTCGACGTAGAGCACACCCTGATGAGCGGCCGACAACAGTCCGGGTTGGAACGCGCGCTCACCGTCGCGCAGCACCTTCTCGAGATCGAGGGAACCGACGACGCGGTCTTCCGTGGCTCCGACGGGCAACTCGATCAGCCGCGCCGGGCGGGTGCCGTTCTCGTCCTGCACCGCCGGCAACAGGGCGGTCAGAGCGCGGACGACCGTCGACTTGGCCGTCCCCTTCTCACCGCGGACGAGGACGCCGCCGATACCGGGATGGACAGCGCAGAGGACGAGCGCCAGCCGCAACCGGTCCTGCCCGACCACCGCACTGAACGGAAATCCCCACGAAAAGTCGGGTCGAACCTGGTCCACTTCACGATCCGTACGCACGCTGCATCCCTTCACGTCCCGGTTTCCTCGCCGAGAGCTTTGGCCGGTACGAACGCCGCGGCAATCTGGCTGGGAGACCGGATCGGCAACCAGGGTGGTGGCAGCCGGTCAGAGATCCGTCACAGTGGCGGGACCGCGCCTGATTCGAACAGGACTTCCCCGCGGACATTCACCTGACGACCCTAGTCGGCGCTCACTTCCCGGCGCTCGACGGGGCCGCCTCCGCCACCTCGTACGCCTGGGCCACAGCACCGCCGCCGCGACGCATGGGGACGTGCGGAATGCCGTCCTCGACGAACTCTTCGCCGTCCGGCCGGAAACCGTGCTTGGCGTACATGTCCACCAGGTACGTCTGCGCGTTGATGCGGCACGGCGCGTCACCGACCTCGGCGAGCGCGGCGCGCAGCAGACGCGTGGTGTGTCCCTGACCGCGCGCAGGCCGCGCCGTGCACAGCCGGCCGATGCGGAACGACTTGTTGCCGTCGGCGTGCTCCTCGAGGAGGCGGAGCGTGCAGACCACCTGACCGTCCTGCTCCAGCCAGAAGTGGCGCGTCTCGGCCAGCAGGTCCCGGCCGTCGAGTTCCGGGTACGGGCACGCCTGCTCGACGACGAAGACCTCTACGCGGAGCTGGAGCAACTCGTAGAGCGTCTTGTTGTCGAGATCGAGTGCCCACGAACGCTTGAGTGCTGCAGTTGCCGTCATGACAGGCAACTATCGCACAGCGCCCGCGAGTGTGCGCGCCCGTGGACCTCGGCCGGGCGGTCGGTCAGACCGCGACCGACGCGTCCTCGACCTTGCTGGTGTCGAGCTGGAGCACCTTCGACGTCCAATCCCACACCTGCGAGAACAGGCCGGTGTCTTCGGAGAGCTTGATGCCGAGCGAGGGCACCATTTCCTGGAGCTTCGGCTTCCACGACTCGTACTGGGTCGGGAAGCAGCGCTGCAGCACGTCGAGCATGGCGGGCACCGCGGTGGACGCACCGGGCGACGCGCCGAGCAGGCCCGCGATGCTGCCGTCGCCGGCGTTGACGACGGCGGTGCCGAATTCGAGGACGCCACCCTTGCCCTTGGCCCGGCGGATGACCTGGACGCGCTGGCCCGCGGTGATCAGCTCCCAGTCCTTGCCGAGCGCCTTCGGGACGAACTCCCGGAGGGTCTCGATGCGGCCGGCCTCGGACATCGCGAGCTCACTGATCAGGTACTTGACGAGACCGAGTTCGCTGACGCCGACGCCGAGCATCGACAGCAGGTTGTTCGGCTTGACCGAGCTGGGCAGGTCGGTGACGCGGCCCTGCTTGAGGAACTTGGGCGACCAGCCGGCGTACGGACCGAACAGCAGTCCCGGCTTGTTGCCGATCACGCGGGTGTCGAGGTGCGGAACCGACATGGGGGGCGCTCCGACGGCGGCCTTGCCGTAGACCTTGGCGCGGTGCTGGTCGATGAGCTCCGGGTTGGTGCAGCGCAGGAACGCGCCGCTGACGGGGAACCCACCGAAGCCCTTGGCCTCCTCGATGCCGGACTTCTGCAGCAGGTGCAGTGCACCGCCGCCGGCGCCGACGAACACGAACTTGGCGCGCACGACCTTCTTCGCACCGTTGCGGCGGTTGGTGACCTTGACCACCCAGCTGCCGTCGGACTGCTTGGTGAGGTCGGTGACCTCGTGCCCGAAGTGGACGACGCCGCCGGACGCGCCGACGTAACCGAGGAGCTGCTTGGTGAGGGCGCCGAAGTCGACGTCGGTGCCGTCCTGGGTCCAGTTGAGGGCGATCGGATCGCTGAAGTCGCGGCCCTTCGCCATCAACGGCAGGCGACGGGTGAACTCGTCGGGGGCGTCGATGTACTCCATGCCCGCGAACAGGGGGTGGCCGGCGAGGGCGTCGTAGCGGGCCCGCAGGTACTTCGCGTTGGCCTCGCCGTGCACGAAGCTCACGTGCGGGATGGGGTTGATGAACTCCTTGGGCTGCGTCAGCACACCGGTCTCGACGCCGTGCGCCCAGAACTGCCGCGACACCTGGAACTGCTCGTTCACGTTGACGGCCTTCGTGATGTCCACGCTGCCGTCGGCGTTCTGCGGGGTGTAATTGAGCTCACACAGTGCGGAGTGCCCGGTGCCCGCGTTGTTCCACGGGTCGCTGCTCTCGGCGGCTACTGCGTCGAGCCGCTCGAATGTGGTGATCGACCAATCGGGCTGCACCTGACGCAGGATCGCCCCCAGCGTCGCGCTCATGATGCCCGCGCCAACCAGCACTACATCCGTTTTCGTCTCTACCGCATTCTGATCTGACACTGGAGTATCGACTTCCTTGTCCATAGCCGTACGCGCATACGCCTGCCGTGTTCGCCGGATAGGTTACCCGCGCGTATGAGCGAAAATCACCTGCCCCAATTGTGCGCCTCCCCGCACCCCCGAAACGCACATTAGATTGTGATCTGTGACTACTTGGGCTCCCGACGTTCTCGGCGACGGTTATCAACAGCTGACCATCCCTCTCGGTACCGACCCCGACGGCGAGGGCGAGGTGAAGGCGACACTGATCCGCTACCAGCCCGCGCAGGAAACGAAGAAGACCGGCCGTGCCGTGCTCTACGTCCACGGATTCACCGATTACTTCTTCCAGAAGCACCTGGCCGAGCACTTCGCCGAACAGGGTTATGCGTTCTTCGCACTCGATCTGCGCAAGTGCGGGCGCTCGCTCGAACCGGGACAGACGCCGCACTTCGTCTCCGATCTGAGCCTCTACGACGCCGAACTGGACGAGGCGTTGCGCCAGGTCCGGGAACAGACCGCCGACGGCGAGGTTCTGCTGGTCGCGCATTCGACGGGCGGCCTGGTGCTGCCGTTGTGGCTGCACCGCCTGCAGCGCAAGGCGGGCGGCACCGCGGCCCTCGGCATCAGCGGGGTCATCCTCAACAGCCCGTGGTTCGATCTGCAGGGTCCGTCGTACCTGCGGAACGTCGGGACGGTGGCCGTCGACGCGGTCGGGCGGGTCAAGCGCAAGTCGATCATCCCGAAGACCGGGCTCGACACGTACGGCGTGAGCCTGCACGTCGAGGGCAACGGCATCTGGAACTACAACCTCGACTGGAAGCCGCTGAGCGGTTTCCCCGTCACGTTCGGGTGGCTGCGCGCGGTGCGCCGCGGGCACGCGCAGTTGCACCGGGGACTCGACATCGGGGTTCCGGCCCTGATCCTGCGTTCCAAGGCGTCGTACTTCGCGCCGCGATACGACCCCCGGGTCGACACGGCGGACGCCGTCCTCGACGTCCGGCAGATCGCACGCTGGGCGGGGTGCCTGGGCGACCGCACGACGATCGTGCCGATCGCGGGCGCCCGGCACGACGTGTTCCTGTCCGCCGACCAGCCCCGCGCCGAGGCATTCGCCGAGGTGGACCTGTGGCTCGAGTGGCTGCACGGCCACAACGCGGCGGAGGCGAACCGGTGACCCATTTCGATCTGGCGATCATCGGCTCGGGGTCCGGCAACTCGCTGCCCGACGAACGGTTCGCGGACATGAAGGTCGCGATCCTGGAGGAGGGCACGTACGGCGGGACGTGCCTGAACGTGGGCTGCATCCCGACGAAGATGTTCGTCTACGCCGCGGAAGTGGCGCGCACGGTCACCGGTTCCGCCAAGTACGGCGTCGACGCGCAACTCGAGGGTGTGCGCTGGCCGGACATCGTCAAACGGGTCTTCGGCCGCATCGACCCGATCTCGGCCGGCGGGGAACGCTACCGCGCCGAGGACAGCCCGAACACGACGCTGTTCCGCGGGCACGCGACGTTCGTGGGTCCGCGGACCCTCGACACCGGGACCGGAGAGGTGATCACGGCCGATCAGGTGGTGATCGCCGCGGGATCGCGGCCGATCATCCCCGACGTCGTCCACGAATCGGGTGTGCCGTTTTACACGAACAACGACATCATGCGGCTGCCGGAACTGCCCGAGCGGATGGTGATCATCGGCGCGGGATTCATCGCCGCCGAGTTCGCGCACGTGTTCTCCGCGCTGGGCACCCGGGTGTCGCTGATCGCACGCAGTCCCCGCCTGCTGCGCCACCTCGACGAGGACGTCTCCCGCCGATTCACGGATCTCGCCGAGCAGAAATGGGACGTGCACCGCGGGCACGCCGTGGCGGCCGTGCGCCGGGACGGTGACGGCGTCGCCGTCGAACTCGCGGATGGCACCGTCGTCACGGGCGACGTTCTGCTGGTGGCCACCGGCCGGCAGTCGAACGGGGACGCCGTCGGGGCCGCCGCCGGTGGCGTCGACCTCGACGACGAGGGACGCGTCGTGGTCGACGAATTCCAACGGACCAGTGCCGAAGGTGTTTTCGCGCTCGGGGACGTCTCCTCGCCGTACCAGCTCAAGCATGTCGCCAACCACGAGGCCCGGGTCGTTCAGCACAATCTGCTGCAGGACGCGTGGAAGGACACGTCGGGGCTGCGCGCCTCGGACCACCGGTTCGTTCCCGCCGCCGTGTTCACCGACCCGCAGATCGCGCACGTCGGGCTGACCGAGGCCGAGGCCCGGGAGGCCGGCTGGGACGTCACGGTCAAGGTGCAGGCGTACGGCGACGTCGCGTACGGGTGGGCGATGGAGGACGACGAGGGTCTCTGCAAGGTCGTCGCCGAACGGGGCACCGGGCGTCTGCTGGGGGCCCACGTGATCGGCGCCCAGGCGCCGACAGTGATCCAGCCGCTGATCCAGGCGATGAGCTTCGGTTTGACGGCGCAGCAGATGGCACGCGGACAGTATTGGATCCACCCGGCGATGCCCGAAGTGGTCGAGAACGCTCTCCTCGGCCTCGACGTGCCGTTCGAGTGACGGTTGCCAGATCCGTCGCGCTGTTCGCCGTCGCGGCACTGTTCGAGATCGGCGGCGCGTGGCTGGTGTGGCAGGGCGTTCGCGAGCACCGGGGCTGGATCTGGATCGGGGCCGGTGTCGCGGCGCTCGGAGCGTACGGGTTCGTCGCGACGATGCAGCCGGATGCAAACTTCGGCCGCATCCTCGCCGCCTACGGCGGGGTGTTCGTCGCGGGCTCGCTGATCTGGGGCATGGTGGCCGACGGTTTCCGCCCGGACCGCTGGGACGTCTCGGGCGCCCTCATCTGCCTGCTGGGCATGGCTGTCATCATGTACGCCCCACGCTGAGCCCGGCCGGGCTCGGCGTGGGGCCGCACCGGTCTACCAGGGGCTGGTGCGGAGCACGATCTCGGTCGCGAGCTCCGCCGCCGCGGCCGCCGGGACGTTGCTGACACCGTCGAGTTGGACGACGCGGAAGTCGGAGTAGACGAAGCGTCCGCTGGCGTCCGCCTCGGCACGCCGATCGGGGTCCCCGACCATCACAGTCGTGGGGAGTTCGACCGCCGGACAGTCGGATCCGCGCACCGCGCCCGCCGCGTCGGGCGCCGCCGGATGCCCCCGGTCGGCGACGACGAGACTCGCGAAGCGCCCGAACTGGCGCGCCGCCAGCGACCAGGCCAGTTCGGCCCCTTCCCGGCTGCCGACGAGGTTGACCCACCCGACCTTCAGCTCGTCGAGCAGGCCCATGACCGCTGCTTCGTCGAGACCGGTGATGTCCTCGGGCACGATCGTGCGCAGGTCCGAATTGTGCAGGCGCTCGCAGACACCGTCATAGACATCCGGCCCGTCGCCGGCCCCCGGTAGCAGGAGAACGGTGTGTTTGCTCTCCGGTCCGTCGATCCGGACCGTGCAGTTTCCATTTCCCACCGCCACGTGCGTCAGTTCCATGGGCTAAAAACTACGCGATCGGGGACCCCTCGCGCTCGAACCGCCCTGGTTCGCTGGTTCGCCACATGCCAGGAGTTCCCGACCTCGGGCACGGTCGAGGTCTGCGGGCAGGCGCCGCACGAGAATGCCCGGGTGCTCGCGCTGCATCACCGGTGGTGGTCGGCCTGTTCACACTCAGCGTCGGCACGCTCCTCACCGCGTGGCCGGTCGTCCGCCGCGCGACGGCCTAGCGCAGCAGGGACGACGCGATGGCCGGCAGCCCGGTCGGGGCGCCCGCGCCGAGCAGCGCCTCGAGGGCGTGCAGATCGAGGTTCTGCTCCACCAGGTCCGCCAGCAGATCGAGTTGAGCGGTCCGGATCGCGGCGACGTCCGTGTCCGGGGCGGTGACGAAACCGGTTCTCCCCGCATGCTCGGCCACGTCGTCCAGCAGAAGCCGGCGGAAGCGGTCGGTCTCGAGCAGACCGTGCCAGTGCGTGCCGTACACGGCGCCGCGGATACTGCCCTCCGCGGCGCCGCTGCTCGCGTGGAGCAGCGGCGGATCACCGTTGCGGCGCACCCGCCCGTGATGGATCTCGTACCCGGACACCGGAACTCCGTGGGCGTCGCCGCGGACCTGGGCGAGCACCTTGTCCGGGGCGAACTCCACCTCGAGGTCGAGCAGTCCCAGGCCGGGCACCGCACCGCGGCCGGATTCGACGTCGTCGACGATGCCGGACCCGAGCATCTGGTAGCCGCCGCAGACACCGAGAACCGGGCCGCCGCGTTTCGCATGCACGGTGATCGCGTCCGCGATGCCGGTGCGGCGCAACCACTCCAGATCCGACACGGTCGACTTGCTGCCGGGCAGCACGATCAGGTCGGCGTCCTCGAGCCGCGACGGATCGCTGACCCAGCGCACCGACACCCCCGGTTCGCACGCGAGCGCCTCGACGTCCGTCGAATTGGAGATGCGGGGCAGTCGGATCGCCGCCACGCGCAGCCAGTCGTCGCCGACCGGTGGTGCCGGACGCCCGACCGGCGCGTCCCCCACCACACCAAGCGAATCCTCCGCGTCGAGCCACAGGTCCTCGGCGAAGGGAATCACCCCGAACGTCGGGCGACCCGTCATCGCCGTCAACTGCTCCAGACCCGGCGCGAGCAACGACACGTCGCCGCGGAACTTGTTGATCACGAAACCCGCGATCAGCGCCTGATCCTCCGGTGCGAGGACCGCTACCGTGCCGAACAGGTGAGCCAGCACCCCACCGCGGTCGATGTCGCCGACGACGAGCACCGGGAGGTCCGCCGCGCGGGCGAGGCCCATGTTCGCGAGGTCCGTGGCCCGCAGGTTGATCTCGGCGGGAGACCCCGCTCCCTCGCACAGCACGACGTCGTAGTCGGCGCGCAGCGATTCCAGTTCCTCGGCCACCACCGCGCGCAGGTGCTGCCGGTGCTCGATGTAGTCGCGGGCCCCGACCGTCGTGACGGCACGCCCGCGCACCACCAGTTGCGACGTGCGGTCGCTGCCCGGTTTCAGCAGCACCGGGTTGAAGCGGACGCTCGGCTCGAGTCCGCAGGCCGCGGCCTGCAGGGCCTGCGCCCGGCCGATCTCGCCGCCGTCCAGCGTGACAACGGAGTTGTTCGACATGTTCTGCGCCTTGAACGGCGCCACCCGGACACCCCGCCGCGCCAGCATCCGGCACAGTCCGGCCACGAGCACACTCTTGCCCGCGTCGGACGTGGTGCCGGCGACGAGCAGGGCGCCCCTCCACCGACTCTCGCTCAAGGCAGGGTGAGGATCTCGTTGCCGGTCTCGGTGACCACGATGGTGTGCTCGAACTGGGCCGTCCACTTGCGGTCCTTGGTGACCACGGTCCAGTCGTCGTCCCACATGTCCCAGCCGATGTCACCGAGGTTGATCATCGGTTCGATCGTGAACACCATGCCGGGTTCGATGACCGTGTCCACGGAAGGCTCGTCGTAGTGGAGGATGACGAGGCCGTTGTGGAACGTGGTGCCGATGCCGTGCCCGGTGAAGTCGCGGACCACGCCGTATCCGAAGCGGTGCGCGTACGACTCGATGACGCGGCCGACGACGTTGAGTGCCCGGCCCGGCTTGACGGCCTTGATGGCGCGCATCGTCGCCTCGTGGGTCCGCTCCACCAGCAACCGGTTCTCCTCGGCGACGTCGCCGGCGAGGAACGTGGCGTTGGTGTCTCCGTGCACGCCGCCGATGTAGGCGGTGACGTCGATGTTGACGATGTCACCGTCCTGGATCACCGTCGAATCCGGGATACCGTGGCAGATCACCTCGTTCAGCGAGGTGCAGCACGACTTGGGGAATCCCTTGTAGCCGAGCGTCGACGGGTAGGCGCCGTGATCGATCATGTACTCGTGGGCGATGCGGTCGAGTTCGTCGGTGGTGACGCCCGGCGCCACCGCCTTACCGGCCTCCTGCAGGGCCTGCGCGGCGATCTTGCTCGCCACCCGCATGGCCTCGATGGTCTCCGGGGTCTGGACCCACGGCTCGTTGCCTTCCTTCGCCGTGGGCTTCCACGCGTACTCGGGACGCTCGATCCCCGCCGGTACGGCGAGGACGGGAGACACGATTCCGGGGCTCAGTGCTGTGCGGACAGACATGGGTACCAGGTTAGACCCGCACCTGGCCGGGGCGCCCCGGGACCCGCCGCGCTGACGCACCCGTGCGCCTTTCTGGTAGCGGGAGCAACCGGAAAGGCGCACGAGCGGCGGAGCCGCCTACTTCTGGCGGAGCAGGTACCGCTGGACCTTGCCGCTGGGGGTCTTCGGCAGGCTCGGGACGAAGTGCACGGCGCGCGGGTAGGCGTGCGCGGCGAACTTCTTCTTCACCAGGGTCTGCAGTTCGACCTCGAGTTCGCCGGACCCGTCGACGCCGTCGCGCAGGACGACGAACGCCTCGAGGACCTCACCGCGCAGTTCGTCGGGCATCCCGACGACCGCCGCCTCGACGACGTGGTCGTGCATGACGAGCACGCTCTCGACGTCGAAGGGCCCGATCCGGTAGCCGGCCATGATGATCACGTCGTCGTCGCGGGCGGAGAAGAAGTAGAAGCCGTCCTCGTCGGTCTGGCCGGCGTCGCCGGTGAGGTACCAGCGACCGTCGGCGGTGAACCGCTGCGCAGTCTTCTCCGGAGCGTCGACGTAGCCGGTGAACCACATCAGCGGGCTGTGGGTATCGATGGCGACCCGCCCCGGGGTGCGCGGCGGGGCGACGGCGTCGGAATCGTCCGCGAGGACGGCGCACGCCCACCCCGGCAGCGGCTTGCCCATGGACCCCTCGCGCACCTCGTCCTGCAGCCCGTCGGCCCAGGCGTTGGCGATGAACATGCCGTGTTCGGTCTGGCCGTAATGGTCGCGGACGAACACGTTCAGGTTGGCCTCGGCCCACGAGATCACGTCGGGGGTGAGGGGTTCACCCGCCGACGACGCGCGCCGCAGCGACACCGTCTCGGGGATCGGCGTGGGGTCGGCGCGCAGGCTGCGGTAGACGGTCGGCGCGGCGGCGAAGTTGGTGACGCCGAACCGCTCCATCACCTGCCACGTGAGGGGTGCGGAGAATCCGGCGTGCAGCAGAATGCTGCGGGTGCCCGCGGCGAGCGGCCCGAGCAGCGCGTAATAGAGGCCGTACGCCCACCCGGGGTCGGCGGCGTTCCAGAACACGTCGTCCTTGCGGACGTCGAGGCCGAACTCCTGGTAGGCGTGGAACGACGCGAGTGCGCGCAGGGGCACCGGCACGCCCTTCGGGGTTCCGGTCGTGCCGCTGGTGAACAACTGCACGAGGGGTCCCGCTCCCCCGACCGTGACGGCCGCACCCTTCGCGTCCGTGGCGTCGTGCGAGTCCACGAGCGTCGCGAAGTCGAGCGCGCCGGAGCCGCCACCCACGACGACGACCTGCCACGACGCATCCGCGGGAATGTCCTCCCCGGGGGCCAGCTTCTCGACCTGATTGGCGTCGGAGACGACGACCTTCGCGCCGCTGGCACCGAGCCGGAACGCGATCGCCGGCGGCGCGAACGCGGTGAACAGGGGGACGTGGACGGCGCCCCGGCGCCAGATCCCGAGCAGCGCGACCACCAGTTCCGCCGACTTGCCCATCAGCGTCGCGACGTGATCCCCCGGCTCCACCCCGAGGTCCGCGAGTGCTGCGGCGAACCGAGACGACTGCTCGCGCAGGTAGCCGTAGGTGAGGTCCGTCGACGACAGGTCGGATTCGACGACGGTGAACGCAACGTCGTCGGCGGGGTGTCGATCACACAGCAGTTCCGCGGCGGACGCCGTCGGCGTGTCGTACTGGTCCAGCAGTTCACGCACGCGTGCGGCGGGATCGGTGGTCATGCGGTACTCCTCGTGTTCTCATGGCCAGGTAAAGAGGTCGGGCCGTCGCCCGAACCCACTACGGTTATGATCTAGCTCACAGACCGCTGTGACTACCCCCGGAAAGGGGTGACGACTTGGTTGCTCGAGCACCGTCGCTGCTGCGCCCTCGGGACGGGGACGCACTGCGCGGTGAGCTGCGCGCCATCGCAGCTCACGGCGTTGCGCCGGTCCTGTTCGGCGGCGAGGTCCAGGACGACACCCTCCACCTCAGCGAGTTCGTCGGCACCCGCACCAACAACCTCAAGGGGCTCGCCATCCCGGCGCGTTCCGGACTGGGCGGTCGCGTGGTCGTCCAGCGCTCACCCGCGTCGGTCAACGACTACGGCAGAGCCTCGACCATCACGCACCACTACGACCGGCCCGTCCTCAGCGAGGGACTCCGGTCCATCCTGGCGGTGCCCGTCATGGTGCAGGGCAGTTCGCGCGCGGTGCTGTACGCCGCCATCCGCGATTGCGCGCCGATCGGCGACCGCACCGCGGACATCGTCGTCGCGGCGTCGCGGCGCCTCGGTACCGAAATCGCCATCCGGGACGAGGTCGACCGCCGCCTCGAGATGATGAAGACACTCGAGGGCAACGGTGCAGGCGGCGCCAACACCGAGGAACTCCGGGACATCCACGCGGAACTGCGGAGTGTCGCGCAGACCGTCACCGACACCTCGCTGCAGGCCCGCCTCCGCGGGCTGTCGCAGCGACTGGCCGGGATCCTGCGCCCGGACGCCGGTGGCGACGACGAGGACCCCGGCGTCCACCTCACGCCGCGCGAGATCGACGTCCTGTCCCACGTCGCCCTTGGTTGCACCAACGGTGAAGCGGCACAGCGACTCTCGGTCGGGCCCGAGACGGTGAAGAGTTATCTGCGCAGCGCCATGAGCAAACTCGACGCACGATCGCGGCACGAGGCGGTGGTCACCGCGCGCAGGCTCGGGCTGCTCCCCTAGCGAACGCGTCTCCTCGAACGAGGGACGCAGGCGGTAGCGAAAGGCGGTGGATCATGGGATCGACAACGGACGCCACGAATTCGAACGCACCTGGTTCGAATTCACCCGAACAGCCGAGCCTCAAACGGGTCATGGGCCCGGGGCTGCTCCTGTTGTTCATCGTCGGCGACATCCTCGGCACCGGCATCTACGCGCTCACCGGCAAGGTGGCCAATCAGGTCGGGGGCGCGGTGTGGCTGCCGTTCCTGGTGGCGTTCCTCGTCGCGATCATCACGGCGTTCAGCTACCTGGAGTTGGTCACGAAGTACCCGAAGGCCGCAGGCGCCGCGCTCTACACGCACAAGGCGTTCGGTGTGCATTTCCTCACGTACATGGTGGCGTTCGCCGTGATGTGCTCGGGAATCACGTCCGCCTCGACGGCGTCGCGGGCGTTCGCGGCCAACTTCGTCGAGGCGTTCCATCTCGACTTCTCCACCGGAATCGGCATCACCCTGCTCGGTATCGGCTTCATGACGCTGGTGGGTCTCGTCAACTTCCGCGGCGTCAGCGAGAGCGTCAAGACCAACGTCGTACTCACCTGCGTCGAACTGTCCGGACTCCTGATCATCATCATGATCGGGCTGTGGGCCCTCGGCGTCGGCGACGGCGACTTCTCACGGGTCACCACGTTCGACACCGGCGACCGATCGGCACTCGGCGCGGTCGTCGCCGGGACCGCCCTCGCCTTCTTCGCGATGGTCGGGTTCGAGGACTCGGTCAACATGGCGGAAGAATGCAAGGAACCGAGCCGCATCTTCCCGAAGGTCCTGCTGACCGGTCTCATCATCACCGGCTGCATCTACGTGTTCGTGTCGATCACCGCGATCGCGCTGGTGCCGGTGAGCGAACTCGGCGAGGGCGACACTCCGCTGCTGAAGGTCGTTCAGGCCGGCGCGCCCGCCTTCCCGATCGGAATCTTCGCGTTCATCACCATGTTCGCCGTCGCCAACACGGCGCTGATCAACATGCTGATGGCGAGCCGGTTGCTGTACGGCATGAGCCGGGAGGGCGTCCTGCCGCCCCCGCTCGGCCGCGTGCACTCCACCAGGCGCACCCCGTACGTCGCGATCGTCTTCACGACACTGCTCGCGTTCGGCCTCATCACGTTCGTCGGTGAGGTCCCCGAACTGGGCGGCACGACGGCGCTGCTGCTGCTGGGCGTGTTCACCATCGTCAACATCACCGTGCTCGTCCTGCGCAGGCAACCGGTGGAGCACAAGCATTTCCGGGTACCGACCATCCTGCCGATCATCGGCGCCCTCACGTGCGGCTTCCTCGTCACTCCCTTCGCCGACCGCCCCGCCGTGCAGTATCAGATCGCGGGCATCCTCCTCGGAATCGGTGTCGTGCTGTGGGCCGGGACCGTCGTCGTGAACAAGCGGCTCGGCAAGGGCGGGCCCGAGATCGACCCCGAGAAACTCGCCGAGCACGAGTGACCCGCCCGTCCGCCCTCAGTACAGCGAGAGGAACAGTTCGACCGACCCGTCCGGATGATGCACCTCCAGATCCTCGGTGAAAGCGCGTTCGATCCTGCCGCGCGCCGCCGCGTAGTCGGCGACGCACCACGTCTCGGCCAGCGCGTCCGGTTCCGATTCGTCCTCGCACCGGAATCGGGCGAAGTAGCCGGACCGTACGCCGACCAGGACGTCGCCGGGCTCCATCTTGTCGGTCGAATCGCACGGGTATCCGACGACGACCGTGAACGTGCGCGGCGGCGGGGATGCCGCGTACACGACGAAGATCTCGGAGATCCCCCGATCCCTGATCCGCTCCACCGTGAAGTCGACGAGTTCCCGGCCCGGCCCGGGACGTCCGGGTCTTCCTTCGGGAATGGTCAGGCCCACAAACGATTCGGCCTGCCTCTTGACGATCTCGATCATCGCATCTCACCTGTTGCCGTCGACGGTCCGGCGGACTCGTCCACGCGGATCGGGATGTACAGGTCGACGGCGTAGGCGTGCGGATACGCCTCGAGGTCGCCGGTGTACGTCCGCTCGATGTCGCCGTGCGCCTCCGCCTCGCTGACCTGCGCCCACAACCGCAGCATCACGTCCGGGAACATGCCCCGCGAGGTGAACTTCGCGTACGTGCCGGGCGGGATCCGTGAAATGACGTGCCCCCGCGTGGCGTCGTCCACCGTCGCGCATTCGTACCCGACGATCTGGGTGTAATACGACTCGACGTCGGGCGCGAAGTCGATGTAGGTGGACGCGAGCGGCCCACCGACCTCGTGGTGGAGCACCCTCGTCCAGGCGCGGTCGAGACGAGGGTCGCTCAGCTTTCCCAGTGCCCGCTTGGGGCTGCGCACGGGCAGCCCGGCCACCAGGGTTTCGCCGCGCTCGATGATCTCGAAGGCCATGTCAGATCGCGTCCTGGAGCACGTGTGCGTCGCGAACGCCGACGCAGGGCACCCCTCGAGCCCGCGCCAGCTGCATCGCCATCGCATCGGATGGTGAACAGAGTCCGTCCAGAACGTCCTCGGTCGCGATCGCGCAGACGACGTCGCCCTCACATTCGGTGATCGATTCGATTCCGCGGTCGGAAGCCCACTGCCGCAACGCAACCCACCGCGTCAGCTCGGTGCCGGCGCCGGGACGCCCGACGAACAGCACCCGCCGGGTGCGGCTCGCTGTCTCCACGCAATTCACTTCTGCACTGATGGTCATGGTCCGACTTCCTGTCCACGTTGGCTTTTCGATCCCGGCTGTGCGGGTTCTTCCGTCTGCAACCAACTATGGACGGCGCCGACGGTGACGTCTGTCCGCCGATCAGCCCTCGAACAGGATGAATTCCGCGTCCCCCGATCGGTGGACAGCGGCGGGGTCAGTACCCCTCGGGCAGGGCCGCGAACATGTCGCGGGTGACGGCGACGGCGTTGTCGGAACTGCCGCCGCGCACCACCAGCGTCGCGAACGCCAGATCGCCACGGTATCCGACGAACCAGGCGTGCGAGCCGCCCTCGACCTCGGCCTCACCGGTCTTGCCGTACACCTCGCCCTGATCTTCGATCCGCTCGGCGGTACCGCTCGTCACCACGAGGCGCATCATGCCGCGCAGCCCGTCGACCATCTCCGGGCTGATCGGCGGATGCTCCCCGTCGATCTTGGTTTCCCGCCCCGCGATCAACCGCGGCACGGGGGTCGTACCGTGTGCGATGGTCGCCGCGGCCAACGCCATCCCGAACGGACTGACCACCACCTTGCCCTGCCCGAACCCGTCCTCTGTTCGCTGCACCAGGTCTTCGGCCGGCGGCACCGAACCCGAGTCGGTGGGCAGGCCGACCACTTCGTAGTCGGGCCCGATTCCGTACTGCGACGCCGCGACCGTCAGCGCGTCGGGCCGCATCTCGCTGGCGAGTTTCGCGAACGACGTGTTGCACGAACGAGCGAACGCCGTCGCCATGGGCACGGTGCCGAGCGCGAATTCGTTGTAGTTGGGGACGCTGCGTTCACCGATCTCGATGCGCCCGGGGCACGGCACCATCGTGTCGGGTGTCGCGATGCCCGAGGAGATCGCGGCGCCCGCGGTGATGATCTTGAACGTCGAACCGGGCGGATACAGGCCGGTCAGCGCAACCGGTCCGTCCTTGTCCGCCGCCTTGTTCTGCGCGACGGCCAGCACGTCGCCGGTCGACGGCTGGATGACGACCATCATGGTCTGGTCGGTGCGGGCATTGACGGCGTTCTGCGCGGCGATCTGGATGGGACGGTCCAGGCTGATCGAGAACGACGGGGAGGTCTGCGGCGCCGTCTCGGTGAGCACGTCCGTGTCCACCCCGTTCTGGTTGACCGTCACCACGCTCCAGCCCGCCTTGCCGTCGACCTCGTCGATCACGGTCTTCTTCACCTGACCGACCAGATCCGGTGCGAAGTTCCGGTCGGTGGCCACGAGGTCCGCCTCGTCGGACACGCTCACTCCGGGAATGGCGCCGAGCACACCGGCGACCTGTTCGTAGTCGTCCGACCGCAATCGGGTGACGAGGTAGTCGCCCTTGACCGCCGTCGCCGATTCGGCGATCGACTGCGCGGTGAGCGTGTTGTCGAACGTGACGAGCGCCGACGCGAGCGACTGGGCGCTGCCGATCACGTTGCCCGACTGCGCCGCATCGAACTTCACCCGGTACACCACGCCGGGGACGAGGACGTCCGAACCGGAGTGCTCGTTGACCCGAGCCCGAGGGGCGGCGGTGGACCGCAGCGACATCGTCTGCCGGTCCCCCAGCCGGGGATGGACGTTGGTGGAACTCCACCGCACGGCCCAGTCGCCGCCGCGCCGCCCCATCTGCAGTTCACCCGAATACGTCCAGACCCGGTTCTTCGGCAGGTGCCATTCGTAGGTGTACCCGACAGTCGCCGTGTCCCCGCTGACGTCGACGTCCGTCGTCCGGGCGTCGAGCGATTCGGCCTGGAGCGACGTCCACGCGGACTGGAGGGCGGGGCGGGCGGCGTCCGGGCGATCCGACAGGTCGGCGGCCTGCTCCGAATCCTGTTCGGCGAACGCCGTCAGAAACGCCTGCGCGGCCGGTTCCGGACCGTCCGGTCTCGGTGTGCACGCGACGAGACCCACCGTCAGCACAGCGGCGCCGCAGAGGGCGATCGACTGGACGACGCGGGAGCGAGAGTGTGGCCGCAGGTTCATCGCCGCCCATGCTATGTCGACGGACGCTGCCGACACGGTAGGCGAGCCAGCGCGTCAGTCCAGGAGAATTGTGGCGAACGTCGCGACCTGCCTGAAGCCGATGCGTGCGTACGCGCTGCGGGCCGCCGTGTTGAAACTGTTGACGTAGAGACTGGCGATGCGGCCCTCCGCGATGACGGCCTCCGCGACCGTCGCGGTGCCTGCCGCACCGAACCCGTGTCCGCGGTACATCGGGTGCACCCAGACTCCCTGGATCTGCCCGACCCGCGCGGACACCGAACCGACCTCGGCCTTGAACACCACCTGATCGTCCTCGAATCTCGCCCACGCGCGGCCGGCGGCGATGAGATTGGCGACGCGGCGCCGGTACCCTCGACCGCCGTCGTTGGCGCGGGGGTCGATGCCGACCTCCTCGATGAACATCGCGACCGCGGCAGGCAGATACTGCTCGAGTTCGTGCATCCGCACCTGCCGGACCAACGGATCCGGGCGGCACTGCGGGGTACTCGCCAGCGCCAGCAGCGGCTGATCGGCCCGGACCTCGCGGGCAGGCCCCCAATCCAGCTCGAGCATCTCCCACAACGGCAACGTCAACTCGGCCCGCCCGACCAGCGACGAGCACATGCGCGGCGTGCGACAGGCGCGGTCGGCGAACGCCCGCATGTCGTCGATGCTGCCGCGCAGCGGCACGAAATTCGCACCGGAGAAGCACAACGATTCGAGCGGCCCGCCCCGACTCCACAACTCTCCGTGGATCATCCGGGGATCGATACCGCCCTCTTCTACGCGAGCGGCAACCATGCAGGCGGCGACAGGATCGGCGTCGAGAACGCGGAGCACGTGTGCTGCGTCCCGACTGCTCAACTGTTTGGCACCGAGGAGCTTGAGCATCTACCCAACCTTGTCAGCTAGTGGACCTGCCCACCAGATTGCCACGAACTCGCCGGAAACGGGAGACGTTTCATTGCCCGCTGCGGGCGCCGGGTCAGCTGACCGTCACCACGGGAGATCCGGACGTCGCATCGCCCTCCATCTCCTCGGCGATTCGCATCGCTTCCTCGATCAACGTTTCGACGATCTGCGCTTCCGGCACCGTCTTGATGACCTTGCCCTTGACGAAGATCTGGCCTTTGCCGTTGCCGGACGCGACACCCAGATCGGCCTCGCGGGCCTCACCGGGACCGTTGACGACACAACCCATGACCGCCACGCGCAGCGGGATCTCCATGCCCTCGAGTCCGGCGGTCACCTCGTCGGCCAACGTGTACACGTCGACCTGGGCGCGCCCGCACGACGGGCAGGACACGATCTCGAGCTTCCGGGGCCGCAGGTTCAGCGACTGCAGGATCTGCGTGCCGACCTTGATCTCCTCGGCGGGCGGGGCGGACAGCGACACCCGGATGGTGTCGCCGATGCCGTCGGCCAGCAGTGCGCCGAACGCCACCGCCGATTTGATCGTGCCCTGGAACGCGGGACCGGCCTCGGTCACCCCCAGGTGCAGCGGGTAGTCGCACTGCGCCGCGAGCTGCCGGTAGGCCTCGACCATGATCACCGGGTCGTTGTGCTTCACCGAGATCTTGATGTCGCCGAACCCGTGTTCCTCGAACAGTCCCGCCTCCCACAGCGCGGACTCGACGAGCGCCTCCGGCGTGGCCTTGCCGTACTTCTGCATCAGCCGCGGGTCGAGGGATCCGGCGTTGACGCCGATGCGGATCGGGATGCCTGCGTCGCCTGCCGCCTTCGCGACCTCCTTGACGCGTCCGTCGAACTCCTTGATGTTGCCGGGGTTCACGCGGACGGCCGCGCAGCCCGCTTCGATGGCCGCGAAGATGTACCGCGGCTGGAAGTGGATATCGGCGATGACCGGGATCTGGCTCTTCTTCGCGATCGTCGCGAGCGCGTCGGCGTCCTCCTGCCGCGGGCAGGCGACGCGCACGATGTCGCAACCGGACGCCGTGAGCTCGGCGATCTGCTGCAGCGTGGCGTTGACGTCGTGGGTCTTGGTGGTGCACATCGACTGCACGGATACCGGGAAGTCGCTGCCGACGCCGACAGATCCGACCTGGAGTTGGCGAGTCTTGCGGCGAGGTGCGAGAACGGCGGCCGGGCCTTCGGGCATACCCAATCCGACAGGGCTGGTCACGTGGGTGCCTTCTTTCGTAGCTTCAAGTCCGAGTTTAACGATCACTGGAAGAGCTTGATCGGGTTGACGATGTCTGCGGTCAGCGTGAGGAGCATGTATGCGCCGCCTATGACGATCACCACATAGGTGACGGGCAGAAGCTTCATGTAGTCGACGGGTCCGCCGCGCGGAAGTCCACGCCTGCTGCGGAACCAGTCCCGGACCCGCTCGTAGATCGTGACCGCCATGTGTCCGCCGTCGAGCGGCAGCAGCGGCAGGAGGTTGAACATTCCGAGGAAGAAGTTCAGGCTCGCGAGCAGCAGCACGAACGCTTCCCAGATGCCCTGTTCGGCGATCTGACCGCCGATGACGCTGGCGCCGTACACGGAGATCGGGGTCTCCGGGTCCCGTTCGCCGCCGGTCACGGCGTGCCACAGGTCGACCGCCTTGCTCGGCATCTGCACCATCCGCTCGGCGGTCATCGCGAACATGTCGCCGGTGAACTCGAACGACGCGGGAACCGCGGAGAGGGCCGAGTGCTCGACGACGCTCGGGGTCGCGCCGATGCCGATCGCACCGACCGTCGCCTCGTGCGGTTCGGTCTCGCCCTTCTCCTGCACCCAGCGCTGCACCTGCTGGACCGGGACGACGATCGTCAGTTCCTCGCCGTCCCGCTCGATCGTGAAGTCGACGGGACCGGACAGCGAACGGGTCGCGGCGGCCACGTCGGCGAATGTGGGTGTGTCCTTGCCGTCGACCGCGGTGATGACGTCGCCGGTCCTGACACCCGCCTGCTCGGCGGGGCCCGGGCCGCTGCACTCGGACAGGGCGTAGTCGGGGCCGGGACCCTGAGTCGGCGCCGCGCACCCGACCGACCCGACGACCGCGTCGGTGGACCGGTTCAGATCGGGCAGCCCCCAGCCGACGGCGAGGACGTAGACCAGCACGAGGCCGAGGACGAAGTTCATGCCGATGCCGCCGGACATCACCGCGAGGCGCTTCCAGGTCGGCTTCTTGTACATGGCCCGGTCTTCTTCGTCCGGTTCGAGTTCGTCCAGCGCCGTCATTCCGGCGATGTCGCAGAACCCGCCGAGCGGGAGCGCCTTGAGCCCGTACTCGGTCTCACCGCGGCGGAAGGAGAAGATCTTGGGTCCGAAGCCGATGAAGTACCGGCGGACCTTCATGCCGGTGGCCTGCGCCACCCACATGTGCCCCGCTTCGTGAAGTGCGATCGACAACGCGATCCCGAGGGCGAAGAGAACAACGCCCACTGCGAACACCATGCAGTTCTTAGCCTTCCTGCTTCACGAGCTGACGTGCTCGCTCACGTGCCCAGCCGTCGGCGGCCAGTACGTCTTCCACGGTAGCCGGTGGCGCCGACCACTCGTCCGCCTCGGACAGCACGGAGGCGACGGTGCGGACGATGCGCGGGAACCGGATGATCCCGTCCAAGAATGCCTGAGCCGCGACCTCGTTCGCAGCGTTGTACACGGCGGTGAGGCATCCCCCACCCTTGCCTGCCTCGCGGGCGAGGTCGACGGCAGGGAAAACCTGCGAGTCGAGTGGCTCGAACTCCCAGGTGGACGCGGTGCTGAAGTCGCAGGCCGCGGCGGCGCCCGCGACCCGGTGCGGCCAGCCGAGGGCCAGCGCGATCGGGAGCTTCATGTCGGGTGGGCTGGCCTGCGCGAGCGTCGAGCCGTCGGTGAACGTGACCATCGAGTGCACGATGGACTGCGGGTGGACGGTGACGTCGATCCGGTTGTAGTCGACACCGAACAGGAGGTGGGTCTCGATCAGTTCGAGCCCCTTGTTGACGAGGGTCGCCGAGTTCAGCGTGTTCATCGGCCCCATCGACCACGTGGGGTGGGCGCCGGCCTGCTCGGGTGTCACCGATTCCAGCCGCTCGGCCGTCCAGCCGCGGAACGGCCCGCCCGAGGCGGTGAGGACCAGGCGGTCCACCTCGCCCGCGCTGCCGCCACGCAGGCACTGGGCCAGCGCGGAGTGCTCGGAGTCGACCGGCACGATCTGCCCCGGCGCCGCGGCCGCCGTCACGAGGGGTCCGCCTGCGACGAGCGACTCCTTGTTGGCCAGCGCGAGCCGCGCACCGGACTCGAGCGCGGCCAGGGTCGGCTCCAGGCCCAGCGAACCGACCAGTGCATTGAGCACGACATCCGCTTCCGTGGTCCGCACGAGTTCGGTGACGGCGTCCGGTCCGCTCAGCACCCCGGGCCGATCCAGCGCGGCGGCCGCGCGCGGATCCGCGACTGCGACGGACGACACACCCGTCTCGCGAATCTGCCGGGCCAACAATTCGACGTTTCCGCCGCCGGCGGCGAGCCCCACCACCGTGAACTTGTCCGGGTTGGCGGCCACCACCTCCAACGCCTGGGTGCCGATCGAACCTGTGCTGCCGAGCAGCAGGACGCGGGTGGGCCTGTTTTCATCCACCCACCCATTGTTCCTGATGAAATGCGGACCGCCCGCCACGGATGGGCCCACTACATACGACGGGCGGTCGTATGTCACGATATGTCGAGTAGCGCAACCGAATCTGCAGGAGGATCGATCGTGGCCGGTACCCAGTTGGAGCCCTCGTCCAGTGACCCCATCGTGGCCGCACACATCGACACCGCGGAGGTCCCGTCGGCAGCATGGGGCTGGAGCGGTGAGGCGCCGAAGACGTTCCGGTTCTTCGGATGGTTCTTCGCCGTGTTCCTGCTGCTCATGATCATCGGAAACCACAGGGGTTTCGTCGAGGACCTGTGGCTGATCGGCTGCGCAGCCGTGATGTTCTTCATCCTCATTCGTGACATCGTCCTGCGGCGCAAGCCCCGGTAGCACCGGACCACGAACGAAACCCCTCGTCCCGATCACTCGGGGACGAGGGGTTTCGTCGTATCGGCCTGCGCGGCGGACGCTCAGTTCTCGGCGGCGAGCTGCCCGCAGGCGGCGGCGATCTCCTGGCCGCGGGTGTCGCGCACCGTGCAGGACACCCCCTGAGCCAGCACGCGCCGGACGAATTCCTTCTCCACCGGCTTCGGGCTCGCATCCCACTCACTGCCCGGTGTGGGGTTCAGCGGGATCAGATTCACGTGTACCAGCGGTCCGAGCGCCTTGCGCAGTTTCTTGCCCAGCAGGTCGGCGCGCCACGGCTGATCGTTCACGTCCCGGATCAGCGCGTACTCGATGGAGACCCGGCGGCCGGACTTGTCCGCGTAGTAGCGGGCGGCGTCGAGGACCTCCGCCACCGACCAGCGGTTGTTGACGGGGACCAGGGTGTCGCGCAGTTCGTCGTCCGGGGTGTGCAGGGACACGGCGAGCGTCACGCTGAGGTCCTCGTCCGCGAGCTTGCGGATGGCGGGCGCCAGCCCCACCGTCGACACCGTCACGGAGCGTTGCGACAACCCGAGACCGTCGGGGGCGGGCGAGGTGATGCGGCGGACGGCGGCGACCACGCGCTTGTAGTTGGCGAGCGGCTCCCCCATGCCCATGAACACGACGTTCGACAACCGGCCGGGGCCGCCGTGGACGTCGCCGTCGCGCAGCGCGGCCGCGGCGGCACGCACCTGGTCGACGATTTCGGCGGTCGACAGGTTGCGTTGCAGCCCGCCCTGCCCGGTCGCGCAGAACGGGCACGCCATTCCGCACCCCGCCTGACTGGAGATACACAGCGTCGCACGGTCCGGGTAGCGCATGAGGACGCTCTCGAGCAACGTCCCGTCATTCGCCTTCCAGAGCGTCTTGCGGGTGTCGCCGCCGTCGCACGCCAGGTGCTTGACGGCGGTGAGCAGCGTCGGGAACAGCGCCGCACCCACCTGCTCGCGCACGGCGGCGGGAAGGTCGGTCATCTTCTCCGGATCCGCCTCGAGCCGCGCGTAGTACTGACGGGCCAGCTGGTCGGCCCGGAACCCGGGCAGACCCAGCTCCTTGACGGCCTCCCGCCGCTCGGTGGAGTCGAGGTCCGCGAGATGCTTGGGGGGCATCCCACGCCGGGGCGCGGTGAAAACGAGGGGAAGCGAGACAGCCATAGTTTCTCCATTGTCCCATTGATTCGGGGGTCGTTGTCGTGCGGATGCCTGATCGACGTTGTTTCGCCGCCCGATGCGCATGCGGAACCCGCCCAGGTGGGTGAAGATCAACTCATGTCGACAACACCGGACGACCCTTCGAACTTCCCACCGGACGTCCCGGCCGGTCGTGGTCCCGGTACCGGAGCGGCACCCACGGACCCGACACAGCCCGACACGTCACCGGCAGGCACCGAGCATCCCGACGTCGCCCGCCGCAAGGGCATCAAGCACACGCGGGTGGGTGCCACCTGGACCGGTCTGGTGATCGGAATCGTCGTTCTGGTACTGCTTCTCGTGTTCATTCTGCAGAACCTCGACAGCGTGACCCTCGAACTGTTCGCCTGGGATTTCACGCTCCCGCTGGGCGTCACTCTGCTGTTCGCGGCGATCGCGGGCGCGGTGATCATGGCCCTCGCGGGCGGTGTCCGCATCATCCAGATCCGGCGGGCCGCGAACCGGCAGCGGCGTCTGAACAGTAATTTCTAACTGAACAATAGTTACGCAAGTGGATTGCGACGACCCCCTGCGAGCAGAATTACTGTCGTGGATATCACCGGAACGGCACAACTGTGAAGGCCGACATGGAGACGACTGTGGCACCGCGCATCGCGGCTGAACAAGCACGATCCTGGCTGCTGGTTCCCGCCGGCAAACCCGAGGGGTTCGAGGCGGCCCACACCAGCGCCGCCGATGCGGTGATCCTCGACCTCGAGGACGCCGTCACTCCCGATCGCAAACCCCGGGCCCGGGCCGACGTGGTCGCCTGGCTCGGCGAGAACCGCCGCGCATGGGTGCGGATCAACGACGCCACCACCCCCTACTGGGCGGACGACCTGGCAGCCCTGCACGGCGTGCCCGGACTCGAGGGCGTCATGCTCGCCAAGACCGAGAGCGGGATGCAGGTCGACGCCACCGCCGAGCGACTCCCCGAGGGCACGAAGGTGCTCGCCCTCGTCGAATCTGCGATGGGACTCGAGGCCGCACCCGAGATCGCCCGGACCGAGGCCACCTTCCGCCTGGCGTTCGGCAGCGGCGACTTCCGTCGCGACACCGGCATGGACGACTCACCGCTGGCGATGGCGTATCCGCGCTCCCGGCTGACGGTCGCCAGCCGGGCCGCCCGGATCGCACCGCCGATCGACGGCCCCACCCTCGGCACCGACGTCGACGCCCTGGTCCGCGCGTCGGCGCTCACCCTGTCGATGGGCATGACCGGGAAACTGTGCATGACCATCGCGCAGACCGCGCCGGTCAACGACGCGCTGAGCCCGTCCCCTGCCGAGGCCGAATGGGCGCGGGACGTGATCGCGGACCTCGGCGAGGACGGTTCCCGGGTGCGGGACGGCAGCGACCTCCCCAAGCTGGCGAAGGCCAAGAAGATCAACGCGCTCGCGAAGCTCTTCCACATCGCATCGCGCTAACGACACCGGTCAGAGCAATTCCAGCCCGGCGGGCTTTCGGCGAACGTGCACGCGGTAGCGCACGTCGAGAGCCACGCCGGGCGTCTGCGCGAATGCGGTGGACGCCGTCTTCTTCGTGAACTCGATGCCGAGGACTGCGCGCAGCGCTTCCCGGTTCGGGAAGCGCCATCGGGTCTCGACTCGGGCCAGGTCGAACCCCTGCGCCGCGAAGAAGGCCTCCACAGCCGCGGGGTGGTACTGCGGCAGGTCGATGCGCATCCACTCCCCGTAGGGGTGCGCCGTCGCGTCGAGATCGACCACGACCAGTGCGCCGCCCGGGCGCAGCACCCGCATCGCCTCGCGGATTCCGCGGCCACAGCCCGGGCCGAAGAAATACGCGGTCCGCGCGTGCACGATGTCGACGGTCGCGTCGCCCAGGGGGATGCCCTCCGCCGAGCCGGCGAGCACGCGGACGTTCGGCAGGTGTCCCACGCGGGCGCGGGCCCGTTCCAGAAGTGGCGGATGCGGTTCGATGCCGTAGACCGTGGCCGCGGACTCGGCGAAGACCGGGAGATGGAAACCGGTGCCGCAGCCCACGTCGGCGACGATGCCGCCCGTCCAGTCCACGGCCCCGCGCAGATGCCGGAAGATCGCCCCGTCCACGTCCTGGGCACGATTCTCCACCTCGTACCACTCCGGCCAGTGCCAGATGTTCGGGCTGGGAATGGTCACGACAGCGGGGTCACACGAGGACCGTGAGCACCAGCCACGTCACGAACGCCGACGGCAGCAGGGAATCGAGACGGTCCATGATCCCGCCGTGCCCGGGAAGCAGCGTGCCCATGTCCTTGATACGCAGTTCGCGCTTGACCTGGGATTCGATGAGATCGCCGAGCGTGGCGGTGACCACCAGCACGACGCCGAGAAGCACACCGATCATCGAGTTCTCGTCGAGGATCAGCGTGACCGTCAGCAGGCTTCCGATCACGCAGAACAGCAGCGAACCGAAGAACCCTTCCCACGACTTCTTGGGGCTGATCGCCGGCACCATCGGATGCTTGCCGAACAGCACACCCGCCGCATAACCACCGACGTCGGAGCAGACCACGCCGATCATCAGGCACAGCACCCGCCCGGCGCCGTCGTCCTGCAGCACCATCAGCACGGCGAACGACGCCAGCAACGGAATCCAGGACGCCACGAACACGGTGATCGCCGTGTCCCGGAGGAAGTTCTGCGGCGCCGCCTTCAACCCGTGGTCGAACAGGCGCCAGACCATGCAGACCAGGACCGTGCCCGCGAAGGCGCTGAGCACTCCGACCGGACCGAACGGCCACCCGAGCCACAGGATCGCCTGTCCCCCGGCGATCAGCGGGATCCGGGGGGCGCTGATGCCGGACTCGCGGAGCCGCTTCGTGACCTCCCACGTGGCGACGGCCATCGCGACCGCGACCACCCCGATCCACACCAGGGGCACGTAGACGAGGATCAGGATGAGCGCGACACCGAGTCCGACGCCGACGCCGATCGCCGCGGGGAGGTTACGCCCGGCCTTGGACTTCGCGGCCGTGGCCGCCTCCGGCGCGGGTTTCCCCTCGGAGACCGGTCCCGAGGGGTCGCCCTCGGAGATGGGTCCCCCTGGGGTCCCGTGTTCTGCTGGCACGGTCACTGTCCCCGATCCACTCCTCGTCTCGTGACTAAACTTCCAGTAACTCGGCTTCCTTGTGCTTCACCAGTTCGTCGACCTGCGCGACGTACCGGGCGGTCGTCTTGTCGAGTTCCTTCTCGGCCCGCCCGACCTCGTCCTCGCCGGCCTCGCCGTCCTTCTGGATCCGGGACAGCTCGTCCATCGCCTTGCGGCGCACGTTGCGCACGGACACCTTCGCGTCCTCGCCCTTGGACTTCGCCTGCTTCACCAGTTCGCGGCGGCGTTCCTCGGTGAGCTGGGGAACGGAGATGCGGATCAGGTTTCCGTCGTTGGACGGGTTCACGCCCAGGTCGGAGTTCCGGATCGCCGTCTCGATGGCGTTCAGCTGCGAGGCCTCGTACGGCTTGACGACGACGAGTCGCGCCTCCGGCACGTTGATGCTGGCAAGCTGCGTGATCGGGGTGAACGCGCCGTAGTAGTCGATTCCGATGCGGTTGAACATGCCAGGATTCGCGCGGCCCGTGCGGATCGATCCGAGATCGTCCTTGGCCACCGTGACAGCCTTCTCCATCTTCTCCTCGGCTTCGAAGAGAGCTTCATCAATCACGGCTGTTCCTCCATGTCGTTCTGCATCGATTCGTCACTGCCTCTGTTTCGAGAAAACCCTGTGTCGAGCGTGGCACGCGCGTCATGACTTGACGAGCGTTCCGATCTTCTCACCGGACACCGCCCGAGCGATATTCCCCTCGGTCAGCAGATTGAACACCATGATCGGCATCTCGTTGTCCATACACAGGCTGAAGGCCGTCGCGTCGGCCACCTTCAGCTCCTGCTCGATGACCTCACGGTGCGTGATCTGCGTGTACATCGTCGCGTTCGGGTCGAGGTTCGGGTCCGCGGTGAACACACCGTCGACGGCCTTGGCCATCAATACCACCTCCGCGCCGATCTCGAGGGCCCGCTGCGCCGCGGTCGTGTCGGTCGAGAAGTACGGCATGCCCATGCCGGCGCCGAAGATCACGACGCGCCCCTTCTCGAGGTGACGCTGGGCGCGCAGCGGAATGTACGGTTCCGCCACCTGCCCCATGGTGATCGCCGTCTGCACGCGGCTGTCGATGCCCTCCTTCTCCAGGAAGTCCTGCAGAGCAAGGCAATTCATGACCGTGCCGAGCATGCCCATGTAGTCGGAACGCGCGCGGTCCAAACCTCGCTGCTGCAGTTCCGCACCACGGAAGAAGTTGCCGCCGCCGATGACCACCGCCACCTGCACCCCGGATCGCACGACCTCCGCGATCTGCTCCGCGACCTTGGTCACCACGTCGGGGTCGAGACCGACCTTGCCACCACCGAACATTTCTCCGCCGAGTTTGAGAAGGACTCGATGGAATCCCGTACGTTCGTTGGCTGGTTCGGACATTGCTCTCCTCAGTTCCACAGCACTCGTCGATTTCGACAGCGGCCGAGCGCACCCATGCGGCTACCCGGCCCATTCAGACGGCCATCCTCATCCTGCCTCATCAGGACGGTGGCGGTATACGTAGGCCCCGCCGGGCGAGCGCACTCGTCCGACGGGGCCATACGACTCACACGACTTCCTACGAAGCACCGACCTCGAAGCGGACGAAGCGCTTGATGGTCACGCCGGCCTCGTCGAGGATCGCCTTGACGGACTTCTTGGAGTCCTGCACCGAGGACTGCTCGGTCAACACGACGTCCTTGAAGTAGCCGTTGACGCGGCCTTCGATGATCTTCGGCAGAGCCTGCTCCGGCTTGCCCTCGGCGCGAGCGGTCTCCTCGGCGATGTGACGCTCGTTGGCGACGATGTCCTCGGGGACCTCGTCGCGCGTGACGTACTTGGCCTTGAGCGCCGCAACCTGCATGGCGGCGCCGCGAGCGGCCTCCGCAGCAGCGTCGCCCTCACCGGTGTACTCGACGAGGACGCCGACGGCGGGCGGCAGGTCGGCGCTGCGCTTGTGCAGGTAGACCGCGACCGGTCCGTCGAAGGAGGCGATCTTGCTCAGGACGAGCTTCTCGCCGATCTTCGCGGACTGCTCCTGGATGACGGTGTCGACCGTCTTGCCGTCGAGCTCGAGCGCCTTGAGGGCGTCGACGTCAGCGGGCTTCGCTGCGGCGGCGACCGTGACGATCGACTCGGCGAGCTTCAGGAAGTCCTCGTTCTTCGCGACGAAGTCCGTCTCGCAGTCGAGCTCGAGCAGGACGCCGTCCTTGGAAACGACCAGGCCCTCGGCCGTGGTGCGCTCGGCACGCTTGCCCACGTCCTTGGCGCCCTTGATGCGCAGCTGCTCGACAGCCTTGTCGAAGTCACCCTCGGCCTCAGCGAGAGCGTTCTTGCAGGCCATCATTCCGGAGCCGGTGAGCTCGCGGAGCCGCTTGACGTCAGCGGCGGTGTAGTTCGCCATGGTGAGCGAGCCTCCTCATATGTCTGTTGGGACGTAAGTCAGGGTAGTACTCGGGGCAGACCGTGAAACGGCCCTGACCAAAGATCTCTTGGTCAGGGCCGTTTGCATCGGATCAGGCCTCGGTGGAGGGAGCCTCTGCTGCGGGGGCCTCGGCAGCCGGAGCCGCCTGTGCCTCAGCTGCGGGAGCGGCCTCCGCTGCGGGCGCTGCCTGCGAGAGCAGTTCCTGCTCCCACTCGGCGAGGGGTTCACCGGCGCCGGCCTCGGGCTTCGCGTCCTTGTCGGAGCTCAGTCCGGCACGGGCCTGCACGCCCTCGGCCACCGCGGAGGCGACGACCTTGGTGAGCAGGGCGGCGCTGCGGATGGCGTCGTCGTTGCCCGGGATCGGGTAGTCGACGAGGTCGGGGTCGCAGTTGGTGTCCAGGATCGCGATGACCGGGATGTTCAGCTTGCGAGCCTCGGCAACCGCCAGGTGCTCCTTGTTGGTGTCGACGACCCACACCGCGGAGGGGACCTTGGCCATGTCGCGGATACCACCGAGAGTGCGGTCCAGCTTGGTCATCTCACGCGTGAGCATGAGGATTTCCTTCTTGGTGCGACCCTCGAAGCCACCGGTCTGCTCCATCGCCTCGAGCTCCTTGAGGCGGAGAAGACGCTTGTGGACGGTGGTGAAGTTGGTGAGCATGCCGCCGAGCCAACGCTGGTTGACGTAGGGCATCCCGACGCGAGTGGCCTCGGCCGCGATGGACTCCTGGGCCTGCTTCTTGGTGCCGACGAAGAGGACGGTGCCGCCGTGGGCAACCGTCTCCTTGACGAATTCGTACGCCTTGTCGATGTACGTCAGCGTCTGCTGCAGGTCGATGATGTAGATGCCGTTGCGGTCGGTGAAGATGAATCGCTTCATCTTCGGGTTCCAGCGACGGGTCTGGTGACCGAAGTGCGTGCCGCTGTCCAGCAGCTGCTTCATTGTTACGACAGCCATGGCTGTGTATCTCTCTTTCATTGCCGGTTGATGCCGAACGTCGGTGACGTTCCGCCCTGGCGCCCGTGAATCGTCGGACTCACATCGAAATGCGAGACCAGCCGACGATCCGTACACTGCGCGGACGCGCGAAGTCGGACTGTGCGAACACAGACCGCTCGATCAGTGTACGGCCTCGACGCCCCACGCCCTAACCGCCCCTGACACACCCGCGCCATCCGTGCAAGGGCTGCAGGGAATCTGTGGACGAAACGGAATCCATCCACAATGTCGGCCGCCGCCCGATTTCCGCCCCGACGTGCGGGATCGTCGAGCCATGACGAAGTTCGGGGCGATCCTGCGGGTCCTGACCGCGGCGGTCACGGCGACGACCCTCCTGACCGCCGCGGCTCTCCTCGGCCCGCCCGCCGATGCCGCACCGACCGGCGACTTCGACTGGCCGCTGCACCCGCGGCCGCGGGTGGTGCGGGCGTTCGACAATCCCGAACACGACTGGCTTCCCGGCCATCGCGGCGCGGATCTGGGCGGCGTCCCCGACGAGGCGGTGCTGTCCGCGGGCGCGGGCATCGTGGTGTTCGCAGGCACGGTCGCGGGCAAACCCGTCGTCTCCGTCGACCACCCGGGAGGGCTGCGCACCACGTACGAACCGGTGACCGCCCGGGTCACCCCCGGGCTGCGCGTCGGCCGCGGCACCGTCCTCGGCACACTCGAACCCGGGCACCCGGGCTGCATCACTCCCGTCGCCGCGTGCCTGCACTGGGGTCTGCGCCGCGACCGCGAATACCTCGACCCACTCGGACTCGTCCGGGTGGCGCCGGTACGGCTCGAACCTGTCGGCGGCTAGCGCCACTCGGCGACAGCGTGTCTGCCCGCCGATTCCGGGAAGTCGTCCGCGACCATCGCGGCGAGTTCGACGAACGCCTTGCGCGTCTCGGGACGCAGCAGATCCAGATCCACCACCGAACCCTCGGCGAGGTGCTCGTCGAACGGCACCACCTTCACCGCCCGGCACCGGAGCAGGAAATGGTTGGTCAGTTCCGTCATGTCGATCATGCTCGAGCCCGGCCGGGCGGCACTGATCACGACGACGGTGCGGGACACGAGGTGCCCGTAACCGTGGTGCTGCAGCCAGTCCAGCGTGGCGGCGGCACTGCGGGCGCCGTCGATCGCGGGCGAACTCACCAGCACCAGGTAATTGGCGAGTTGCAGAACGCCGTTCATCGCCGAATGCATGATGCCGGTGCCGCAGTCGGTGAGGATGATGTTGTAGTACACCTGCAGGATGTCGATGACTCGCCGGTAGTCGTCCTCGCTGAACGCCTCGGAGATCGCCGGGTCCTGTTCGCTCGCGAGCACCTCGAGGCGACTCGGCGCCTGCGACGTGTGAGCCCGCACGTCCGAATAGCGCCGGATGTCCGGCTCCGCCGCGATGAGGTCACGGACGGTCGATGTTGTCTGCAGGGGCACCCGTTGCGCGAGCGTCCCGAAGTCGGGGTTGGCGTCGACGGCGATCACGCAGTCGCCGCGCAACGACGCGAACGTCGATCCGAGCCCGATCGTGGTCGTCGTCTTCCCGACGCCGCCCTTCAAGGACAGGAACGCAATTCGGTAGTCCCCCTGGATCGGCTGCCGGATCCGGTCGAGGAGTGCGGCGTCACGAGCTTCCCCCGCCGACTCCCCCGGGTTCACCGTTCCCCCGGTGAGCCGGTGCAGTCCGCGCCGCCATCCCCGACTCGGCGCCTTGCGCGCCCGCTTGAGGAGCGCATCCGCCACCAGATCCTGATTGGTCACCTGATGCTGACTCGGCGCCGGAGCGGGATCGTCCCAGGACTGCTGTCCCCACGGGTCCGCCGCGGCATCGCCCACCGGGGCGCCGCCACCGTCGTTCAGCCACGACGGCTGCGGTCGAGTCAAGTCTTCGCGGTCCACTGTTCCCCCGGGATAGTGCAGCAACAACTGCAGATTCGTGGGGCGACGCTACCAAACCGGATCAGGCCCGGGAATGTGCCTGATCGTGCACCGCACGCAGCCTGCCCGGAACCTTCCGTCGCGAGCGCGGGCTGCCGGAAGGTCGCTGCTCATCGCGGCAACAGCCGACTCGGGCGGGGCAAAAATCGAGCAGTCGCGCCGCTACTGTTCTTTTGTGCAGCGAACGATCTCCATCCCGATGTTGTGTGTTCTGGCGTTACTGTCCGCGATCGCCCCACTGGCCACCGACATGTATCTCCCCGGCCTCCCCCTGATGACGGAGAGCCTGAACACGTCGGCGCCGAGCGTGCAGCTGACACTGACCACGTTCATGGCGGGGCTCGGGATCGGCCAGCTCGTGATCGGACCGTTGTCGGACGGTCTCGGACGTCGCCGCCTGCTGATCGGCGCGACCGTCGTGACGACCCTCGCCGCGATGGCCTGCGCTCTCGCCCCGACCGTCGAAAACCTCATCGCCGCAAGACTTTTCCAGGGCCTGAGCGGCGGTGCGGCGATCGTGCTCGCGCGCGCCTGCATCGCCGACCGGGCCCGCGGAGACAGCGCCGCCCGGCTCTTCAGCATCATGATGATCATCGGCGGGGTCGCACCGGTAGTCGCGCCGCTGCTCGGCGGCGCCCTCCTCGGGCCGGTCGGCTGGCGAGGGATCTTCTGGGTCCTCACCGCCGCCGGGGTGGCGATGTTCGCGGGCGTGCTGATCCTCGTCCCGGAGACGCTCCCCCCGGAGAACCGGCACGGCGGCGGGCTCACCGCCCTCGTCCGCAACCTGCACTACGTCGTCGGCAACCGCGTCTACCTGGGTTACGCGTTCACATTCATGTTCGGGTTCGTCGCCCTGTTCTCGTACATCTCCGCGTCGCCGTTCGTCGTGCAGAACGTCCTCGGCCTCAGTCCGGGACAGTTCTCGATCGTGTTCGCGGTGAACGCCGCGGGGATGGTGAGTGCCGCGATCGTCAACACGCGACTAGTGGGCACGTTCCATGCCCGGCAATTGCTGCGTTTCGGGGTGACGCTGCTCCTGACGGCGGGTGTGGTGCTGCTGCTCGCCGCGACAACGATCGATTCGCCGTCCTGGTGGGCGATCCTGATCCCGCTGTTCGTCTCCGTGTCGAGCATCGGTTTCGTGATGGGCAACGCGACGGCCCTGGCTCAGGGCGAGGTCACGAAGGCGTCCGGCACCGGGTCCGCACTCCTCGGGGCCGGCCAGTTCGGGCTCGCCGCGGTGGTCTCGCCGCTCGTCGGCATCGCCGGACCCGACAGTGCCGTGCCGATGACCGTCGCGATCCCCTCGGCGGGAGCCGTGGCCATGCTGTCGCTGCTGGTGCTGACGCGGCCGACGCACACCTCGTAGCGCGTCCGCCGCGGCGGGTCAGCGTGTCAGCGGGAGGCACCCTCACTCGCGGCGAGTTCGGACTTCCACACCCGGAAGCCTTCCTCGGTGCGACCGCGGCGCCAGTATCCGGAGATCGACGCGGCCGAAGCGGGGACGCCCCGCTCGTTGCGCACGTAGGAGCGGAGGTTCTGCATCACGGCCTGCGCCTCACCGTGAATGAACACCTGCGCGTCTCCGGGCAGCCATTCGGTGTCGCGGACCGCCGCGACGAGGGGGGCGTTGCCTCCCGACGCCTCTTCCCCGATCCGGTCCGCCGTGTCGCCGCGGTGGATCCACGTGACGTCGACGCCCGCGGGCGAGTCGAAGGCGATCTCGTCGTCCGGGCCTGCGACCTCGATGATGACCCTCCCCACCGCCGACGCGTCGAGTTTCTCGACGGACGCCGAGATGGCGGGGATTGCGGTCTCGTCGCCCGCGAGCAGGTACCAGTCGGCCGCCGGGTCCGGTGCGAACGCCCCACCGGGGCCGCGCAACGTCAGGACGTCACCGGCCGCCGCGGACGCCGCCCACGGTCCGGCGACACCGGCGTCGCCGTGGACCACGAAGTCGATGGCGATCTCACGCGTCACCGGGTCGACGGACCGGATCGTGTAGGTGCGCAGAACAGGCGCTTCGGGGCTTCCGAATTCGAGTTTCGCGTACGCGTCGGTGAAGGCGTTGGGAACGAAGCTGTCGAATCCGGGGTCGCCGAGGATTACCCGCACCATGTGCGGCGTCAGCCATTCGGTCCGGAGCACGGTCAGTGTTGCAATCGGCTTTGCCACAGGCATCTCTCCAATGAACTCAAGTTGGTTAGTGTTACCTAACTACGGTACAGGAGAGACTGCCGGCGGCAGCCGGAGTCGTCTACGAGCCGGACGCGAACAACAGGTTCAACACCTGCGCGACGAAGTTCCGCCACAAATCCTCGGCTGACCCCATATCTCACTCCTTACGTGACGCTGATCCACCTGTGGGCATCGAATGTTGTGAGGTGCGTTCCAGAGACGTTTCTACTCCACCTCGTCGCCGATCGGTCGGTTCAACTCACCCTTTCAGCTGGCCGAAGCGCGACGACCAGTCTTCCCCTCTGAAATTCTTCGGCCCTTGCCTATATTGGCGAGAGCCGATATAAACGGAAGATGCACGCGTTCGACGTACTCGGCGACCCCGTTCGCCGGCGGATCATGGAACTCCTGTCGGAGGGCGAACTTTCGGCCGGTCAGGTGACCGAAGTCGCAGCCGCAGAGTTCGGGATCTCACAGCCGACAGTGTCCGGGCACCTGCGCGTGCTGAGGGAGAACGGGTTCGCCACCGTCCGTCGCGAAGGCACCAGGCGTCTCTACGCGGTCGAGCCTGCGCCGCTGCAGGAGGTGGATCGATGGCTCGACGGGTTCCGCCGGTTCTGGAGCCAGCCGCTCGACGCCCTGGCCACCGAACTCGCCCGCGGGAGTCGTCAGGACGCCCGGCCGAGCCGATCCGCGCACCCCGATTCATCGACAGAAGGAGACCGACAGTGAACGAGATCGCCGGTCAGGACACCAGCCTGACGACAGTGCAGCGGAGCATGGGTAACCGCGAGATCGCCGAGGGCTCGGCACGAACGGCTGTGCTCAGACGACGCTACGACGCGCCGATCGACGACGTCTGGAATGCCATCACGACCCCGGACCGAGTCGACCGCTTCTTCCTCCCGCTCAGCGGCGAACTGCGCGCGGGCGGTTCCTTCGCGCTGCAGGGCCAGGCCAGCGGGGAAATCCTGGCCTGCGACGCCCCGCATCTGCTGCGGCTGCAGTGGACGCCGCCCGGCGACCGTGGGTACAGCGACCAGGTCGAGGTCCGGCTGACCGCCGACGGTCCGGACGCGACGTGGCTGGAGTTGGAACACGCGTCCGTCGCCGACGTCTTCCGCAACGACCCGGACACGGGCTGCTACGGCGTCGGAACGGGCTGGGAAGGTCCCCTGCACTATCTCGGCGAGTACCTGCGCGGCGTCCTGCCGGACCGCCCCAGCACCGAGTGGTACACGTTCGACGAAGCCGAGGAACTGCGCCTCGCCAACTACCGGGGCACGGAATGGGCGAAAGTCGAGGCCCAGCACGCGCGGAGCATCGGCGACGCCTGAGAACGCATCGGGTCGCGCGCCCCGGACCCGCCCCGTCTCACCGCTGCCGGGACCATCCCGTGTCGTCGGAGCCGACGAAACCCTCCATCTCGAGGAGCGGGAGCACGGCGCGGACCTGCTCGATCGCGACCCCGGACAGTTCGGACAGTTCCCGGACCCCGCGCGGTCCGGCGGCAGGCAGCGCCTCGTACACCAGCAGGGCGTCGCCCGACAGCGCGTCGAGATCGCGGGCCACCTCGGGGCCGTCCCGCAGTCCGATCGGCCCGGCCTCCTCGACCACGTCGCCAGCGTTCGCGACCAACCGTGCCTCACCCTCTCGAATCATCCGATTGCATCCGGTCGACGACGCCGACGTCACCGGACCGGGCACGGCCATCACCGGACGCCCCAGTTTGCGCGCCCAGCTCACGGTGTTCCTGGCGCCGCTGCGCCAGCCCGCCTCCACCACGACCACCCCGTCGGACAGGCTCGCCACCAACCGGTTCCGCGCCAGGAACCGGTGTTTCGCGGGAGTCGTGCCCGGCGCGTACTCACTGATCACCGCACCGTTCTGCGCGATCTGCCGCAACATGCGCGCATGCCCCGCCGGGTACGCGCGATCCACACCACATGCCAGCACCGCCACCGTCAGGCCCCCGACACCCAGGGCTGCGCGATGTGCGGCGCCATCGACCCCGAACGCCGCGCCCGATACGATCGTCCACCCGTCGACCGCAAGATCACCCGCAATCTCCGCCGTCACGTGCTCCCCGTACCCACTCGCCGCCCGTGTCCCCACGATCGAGATCGCCCGATCGGTGAGTTCGGCCACCGGGCGCGAACCGAGCACCCACAACGCCAGCGGCGGACCCTCGTTCCGCGACCGCGACAGATTCCCGAAACCGAGGAGCCTCCACTGTGGCCACTCGTCGTCGTCCGGCGTCACGAGCCGGCCACCCATCCCCGCCATCAGTGCGAGATCGTCCGCGGCCGTGTCCACGTGGGCACGGGCCACCGTGCGCTCCCCCAGCACGTCCGACAGATCCCGCTCCCGCACGGCCCGCGCAGCCTCCTCCGGCCCCACCTCCGCCACGAGTCGGTACAGCGCCGGACACGGCCCCTGCACCACCTTCGACAGATACGCCCACGCCAACCGGCGCGGATCGTGAACTCCGCTCGGATCGTCTGCGTCACTTCGTATTTCCACCGTCATTGAAAGCTCCGATCACGAAATCCCAGCGCGGTGACCACCTGCTCCGGGCCCGGCATGCCCAGCCCGGCCAGATCGCTCACCGTCCACGCCACCCGTAGCGCACGATCGGCCCCTCGGGCTGTGATCAGCCCCTTGCGCAGCGCCCGCTCCACCGGCGCCAGCGCCGGGCGCGCCAACCGGAACTTCTGCCGCAGGGCCGGGCCGGGCACCTCGGCGTTGGTGCGCCATCCGTAGTCGCTCCACCGCTCGCCGGCGGCGGCGCGCGCCTCGGCCACCCGCTGCCGCACATCCTCGGTGCTCTCGCCGACGTCGTCGATGAACGCCCCGGTCGCGACGGCCTGCATCCGCACCCGCAGGTCCACGCGGTCCATCAGAGGTCCCGACAACTTCCCGAGATAGCGTCGCCGAGCGGTTGGTGCGCACACACAGTCCGCCTCCCGCGGCGGCGCACACGGGCACGGATTGGCCGCGAGGATCAGCTGGAAACGCGCCGGGTACCGGGCGACCCCGTCCCGTCGCGCGATACGCACTTCCCCGTCCTCGAGAGGGGTCCGCAGAGCCTCGAGCACCTTGGTTCCGATCTCGGCGCACTCGTCGAGGAACAGCACCCCGCGGTGGGCGCGACTGACCGCACCGGGTTTCGCGACACCGCTGCCGCCGCCGACCAGTGCACTCACCGACGCGGTGTGGTGGGGTGCGATGAACGGCGGCACGTCGATGAGGGGGCGCTCGGGCGGCAGGAGCCCCGCCACCGAGTGGATTGCCGTCACCTCCAACGATTCGCTCTCGGTGAGCGGCGGCAGAACCCCCGGAAGACGTTGCGCCAGCATCGTCTTCCCGACGCCGGGTGGGCCGGTGAGCATGAGGTGGTGCGCTCCCGCCGCCGCCACCTCGATGGCCCAGCGGGCCTCCGTCTGACCGACCACCTCGCTCAGATCGGCGCGCACCGGCTGCGCGACCCACTGCGCCGGCTCGGGGTACTCGAGATCACGTTCCTCCCGCAGCCACGCGATCGCCGCCCTCAGATCGTGCGCGCCGAGCACCTCGACACCGCCGACCAGTCCCGCCTCGGGCAACGACTGCACGGGGACCACCACAGTGGCCCATCCCGCATTCTTCGCCGCAAGCACCGCGGGCAGGATCCCGCGCACCGATCGGAGGCGCCCGTCCAGCGCCAATTCGCCGAGCAGAACGGTCTCGCGCAACCGCTGCCGCTTCACCTGCTTGGCCGCGTCGAGCACGGCAGCGACGAGCGCGAGATCGTAGACCGACCCCACCTTGGGCAGGGTCGCAGGCGACAACGCGAGGATCACCTTCGAATCCGGCCATTCCTCGCCCGAATTCGCGACCGCGGCCCTGATCCGGTCGCGTGCCTCCGACAGCGCGGTGTCGGGCAACCCGACCAGGTGCACTGCGGGAAGCCCCCGGCCGATGTCGGCCTCGATCTCGACGAGTTGACCGTCGACCCCGGTCACCGCAACCGAATGCGCGCGCCCCAGTGCCATCAGAACGCGTCCCGGACGTGCTCGATCTGTGGTTGCGGGCCGTGCCCGATCATGATGGCGACGACGTCGAACCGCACCCGCGACCAGTGCCGGCTCGACTCCCGCAACCATTCCACCGCCAGCAGTCGGATCCGTCGCTGCTTGGAGAACGTGACTGCCTCGGCGGGAGTGCCGTATCCCAGGCCGCGCCGCGTCTTCACCTCGACGAAGACGAGCCAGTCCCCCTCCGCCGCAATGAGATCGACCTCGCCGTATCGGGATCGCCAGTTGCGGTCGACGATTTCCATGCCCGCCTCGGTGAGATACCGGGCGGCCAGATCCTCTCCATGTGCACCAAGCGCGAGATTGTGCGCCACAGCAGCCTCCACCCCGTCCCGCGGCGGCCCACCGATGCGAACCGCGCCCCTCGCACCACCGTGGCCGACCAGGATTCCGGAGGAAGTGCTCGAACTGGGCGAACACATTGGGTTGTGGATGGAGCCCACGTTGTGGACAACTCGCCACCCCGCGGCGAATGTTCACGAGGAAACCCCTGGCCAGGGCTGTCAAGAAGGGAGTCGAGCGCTCAGCCGATCGCTGGCATCCAGCGGCGTGCGAGGGCCGCCACCCACTCGGCGGCGTCACCGGGATCCCCGGGTGGTGCTTCGACGAGGACGAGTTCGTCGACGCCCGCACTGACCAGGGCATCGACGTGGGACGGGTCCACTTCCCGCAGGGCAACGGCCAGGTGCACACCGGCCGGTTCGCGCCCCGCGTCGCGGCACAGTGCGCGGATCGCCTCGATCCGTTCGGCGACGGCGTCGACGCCGTTCAGGTTGAACCCGTACCAGCCGTCTCCCCACGCCGCGACCCGGCGGAGCGCGGCGTCGCTGTTACCGCCGAGCACGACCGGAATCCGGCGATCGCGCACGGGTTTGGGGTTCACGCGGATCGAGTCGAAGTGGACGAACTCGCCGTCGAACGTCGCGACATCGTCACGCCACAGCGTGCGCATCGCGGCGACGTATTCGGCGGCGCGCTCGCCGCGGCGCTCGAACGGAATGCCGAGCGCAGCGAATTCTTCCCTGGACCAGCCGATGCCGACACCGAGGGTCAACCGGCCACCGCTCATCAGATCCAACGTCGCCGCCTGCTTGGCCATGAGCACGGGATTGTGCTCGGGCAGCAGCACTATCCCGGTGGCGACACCGATCGTGTGGGTGGCTGCGGCGGCGAAGCTCAGCCCGATCATCGGGTCGAGCCAATCCGCAACGGCGGGAACGGCGATCTTTCCGTCGTCCGCGTACGGATACCGCGACGCCGACCGATCCACCATCACGACGTGCTCGCCTGCCCACAGCGTGGCGAATCCGGTGTTCTCGGCGGCGACCGCGACCGCGTCGATCACGGCGCGGCGAGCGCCGGTACCGATCCCGAGGGCGTGCAACCCGAGGCGCATCGGCCGATCGTCTCACAGTTGCCCGGCCGAGGTGCCCGGTTCCGGACGCACCTCCCCGCGCACGTCGAGGCTCCTGGCGTAGTGCTCCTTGAACACCTCGAGGTGCGTCCAGGTCTCGCCTTTCGCCGTCAGCCGGACTCGCCGTCCGAATCGGCCGGAGACGGGGCGGCCGTCGTCGGGGTGAGTCCGGCGTCGTCGAGCGCACGCCCGGTGAGCACCCGGCCCAGTTCGATCATCTCGGCGGCGCGGTGGAAGTCGAGGCTGCGGCACGCGTTCCGCGGCACCCGGACGTGCACGTCCGGTGGGTACGCGGCGAGCTGGTACCGGGCCAGCGTTGCCTGCATCACGTCGAGCGAGCGGTTCATCACCGCGAACCGACTGAACTTCGGGACGGCCACCGCGGTCCCCTCGACCACGGCCTGGTCGGCGATCACCTGACCGTCCGGCTCCTCCGACGGATCCGGGTCGGTGTGCGCGGCGCCGAACCGTCCGACCACCGACCGCACGATGTCCAGGTCACGCAGTTGTGCGGCGCTGCGGCGGAAGCGGGCCATCCATTCGTCCACCGGCCGCGAGTCCGCGCTGACGTTCTCCGGGGCCGGCGAACGGCCGTCCCGATCCTCGGCGCCCAGGCTGATTCCGACGGTCAGGTCGGCGCTCACCGAGACGAGCGGCGCCATCGGCAGCGGGTCGAGTACCCCACCGTCGGCGAGGACCCTGCCGTTGAGCACGTACGGCGTGATGACGCCGGGGATGGCGATCGACGCGCGCATCGCCGCGTCGACGGGGCCGCGCTGGAACCACACCGACCGGCCCGCAGCGAGATCGGTGGCCACAGCCGTATACGGGATGGGAAGGTCTTCGATGCGGATCTCCCCGAGGATCTCCCGGACGCGGTGCAGGATCTTCTCGGCGTGGATGGCGCCGGGCGCGGAGACCGACAGGTCGAGGAGCCGCACGACGTCCAGCTGGGTCAGACCGATCGCCCACCGGGTGAAGTCGTCGAGCTTCCCCGCGGCGTGGAGGCCGCCGACGAGGGCGCCCATCGACGATCCTGCGACACCGACGATCTCGAATCCGCGCTCCTCGAGTACCTGAATCGCGCCGATGTGCGCGTATCCCCGGGCGCCGCCACTGCCCAGAGCCAGCGCGACGCGCCTCGGTCCGGTCATCGGATGATCGTACGCGGCCGGGAACTTCAGGTCGTCAGGACAGACCGTTGTCCGGGAGCCGCAGGTCCGGCTTGTCGAGTTCCTCGATGTTCACGTCCTTGAACGTGATGACGCGGACGTACTTCACGAACCGCGCGGGACGGTACATGTCCCACACCCAGGCGTCGGACATGCGCAGCTCGAAGTAGATTTCACCGTCCGCGTTGTGCGGCAGCAACTCCACCGAGTTGGCCAGATAGAATCGGCGCTCGGTCTCCACGACATAGGAGAACTGACCGACGATGTCCCGATACTCGCGGTAGAGCGACAGCTCCATCTCGGTTTCGTACTTCTCGAGATCCTCGGCACTCATCGGTCTCGGAGTCCTCCTGCTCTGGTGTGAATTGTCATCATCTCGCACTTCCGGAACTGTTATCCACTCGGTGTAGCAGCGCCGCGACGTTCGACCACGATCGGCGGTGCTCCGGGCACGGGCCCAGCTCGTCGAGCGCCGCCAGGTGGGCGGGCGTGTTGTATCCCTTGTGGATCGCGAAACCGTAACCGGGGTGTGTCTCGTCCATCGCGACCATCACCCGGTCCCGCGACACCTTGGCCAGGATGCTCGCCGCAGCGATGCACGCCGCAGCGGCGTCGCCCCCGATCACCGGCAGCGACGGGGCCGGGAGCCCCGGGACGCGGAAGCCGTCGGTGAGAACGTAGCCGGGGGTGGTCGAGAGCCCGGCGACCGCACGCCGCATGCCCTCGATGTTGGCGACGTGGACCCCCATGCGGTCGACTTCCTCGGCCGGGAAGGACACGACGCTCCAGGCCACTGCCAGGCGCGTGATGGCCGGGAACAACTCTTCGCGCGTGCGCTCGGTGAGCTTCTTCGAATCGTCGAGTCGTGCCAGCGCCGGATACGGCTTCGGCGCGAGCACACAGGCCGCCACGACGAGCGGGCCCGCGCACGCGCCCCGGCCGGCCTCGTCGACACCGGCCACCGGCCCGAGTCCGCTGCGGACCAGGGCCGACTCCATCGTCCGCAGACCGGACGACCTGCGAATGACGATGCGCGGAGGCCAGGAAGTCACTTGCCCTGGATATCGGGTGAACTGATCGTGCCCATCCGCGACGGCGGCAACGCGATGAAGACCGCTTTTCCGATCACGTTGTCGAGCGGGATGGTGCCTTGCATGTCGTCGCCGACGTGGTACCGCGAGTCCGCGGAGTTGCTGCGGTTGTCGCCCATCATCCACAGGTGGCCCTCGGGGACGGTGACGGGACCGAAGCAGCGTGCCGACTTCAGCGCGGTGTCGCAGGTCTGGGAGCCCGGAACGAACGGGAAGTCCATGACGACGTAGGGCTCGTCGAGTGGTTTACCGTCCACCAGGATGCGCCCCTGGTCGTCGCAGCATTCGACGGTCTGACCGCCGGTGGCGATCACACGCTTGACGAGGTCGTTCTCGTCCGGCGGGACGAGTCCGACGAGGGAACCGACTTCCTGCGCACCGCGGATCACCACATTCGAGGAACGGGTGGAGACGAAATCCTGTGACCACGAATCGGGGCCGCGGAACACGATGACGTCACCCGGTTTCGGATCACCGAAGCGGTAACCGATCTTCTCGACCACGATGCGGTCGCCGGTGCAGCCCGTGCACCCGTGCAGTGTCGGTTCCATCGATTCCGACGGAATGAGATAGACCCGTGCGACGAACGTCTGCAGCAGGAAGCTCAGGACGAGCGCGACCAGAATCAGGACCGGCAACTCGCGGAAGAAGGAGCGGGGCTTCTTCTCGGGCTCCGCCGCACCGCCGTTCGCTGCGGAGGTGGCGGCCGAATCGCCGGTGGTCTCGGATTCCGACGACAATGCCCGCTCCTTCGAAGAATCTGTCACGAAATCAGATTAGCCCGGCACTGCGCGTACGCAGTGCCGGGCTCATCGGAAAGGTCAGCGCTTTTCCTTGATCTTGGCGGCCTTGCCACGCAGATCGCGGAGGTAGTACAGCTTGGCGCGACGGACGTCACCGCGGGTGACGACCTCGATCTGCGCCAGGTTCGGGCTGTGAACCGGGAAGGTGCGCTCGACGCCGACACCGAAGGAGACCTTGCGGACGGTGAAGGTCTCGCGGACGCCGCCGCCCTGACGGCGGATCACGACGCCCTTGAAGACCTGCACGCGCTCCTTGGAGCCTTCGATGACCTTGACGTGCACGTTGAGGGTGTCGCCGGGACGGAACTCGGGAATGTCGTCGCGGAGGGACTTCTTGTCCAGGAAATCGAGAGTGTTCATCGGTGTTCCATCCTTGCGTTTTCGCAGGAGCAGAGGAACCGAGCGGCACGCGGACGTTCGAAGAACACCGGTGCTCGTCTGGTTCGTGCCCAGATCAAGTACTGCTGCCTGGTCCAGGCAACCCGTCCATTGTGCCAGACGCCACCGGGTGAAGCGAAATCGGTGGTGGCGCCGCATGCACCACGTGGTCGAGTTCCACCTCGGCCGCCACCTTGGCATGTTCCGCGGCTTCCTTCACGTGCACCGCGCTGGGCGTGCCCGCGATGAAGTCCTGCACGAAGATCTTGGCCCGGATGACGGGCCGCCGCCACTTCCGCTCCCGTTCGAGCGCCCGCAGCATCCGCTTCGGCTTCGACGTATAGCGCCACCGCGCCCACGGCGCGCTCGGCCTACTCAGCCGGAGCGCCCCGATCAGCAGGATCGGGAACACGAACAGCCCGAGCAGTCCGGTCCAGATCTTCCCCTTGAGCAGCACCACCGCCGCGATGAGCAGGTTGATCACCGACGACAGCGCGATCGCCACCCGCACCCAGGGATCCGGGGAATCCCGGAAGTCGGTGACGTTGATCAGTTCGAGTGGACGCAGACCGAGGAGCAGCAGACCGGTGACGGCGATCGCGACGAACACGGCATCGACCGACGTCCGGCCCTCGTCCGCCCAGTACACGTCCTGCAGGTAGAAGATCAGCGCGAACTCGTCCAGCACCAGAGCTGCGCCGATCCCGAAGAACGTGGCGAGGACGGCACCGGTGGTCTGGGTGCCGTCCTCGTACACGGCGATGAGGGCGACACCGGACATGAGCATCGTCACGACGCCGAACACCACGTGGTGGACGTGGTGCCCGCCGGGTTTCACGTTGCCCGGCCACCACGAGATCTCGGCGCGGATCATCCGCACGCTCAACCGGATGAACAGGAATGCCGCGAGAAACCCGAGCAGGAAAAAGAGCAGAGGCAGGCGCCCGTGCCCGACGATTTCCCTATCCAGCCATTCGTACATCGGCATCCACTATCCCAGTAAAGAACTGGTCACTCCACGGGAAAGTGGAGGCTCGTGTCGGGATGGTGACCTCTTACTTGCCGAACCCCGCCTTTCGCAGCGCGTCGGCCATCGACCCGCCGGGCGCCGGGCGGTTGTCCCGCCCGCGGTCGCGTCCACCCTGCTGCTGCGGCTTGCCCCCGCCGCGCCGGTCCTGCGGCTGCCCACCACCCCGCCGATCCTGCCGCTGCCCGCCGCCGCGGGGCCCGTCGTTCTTGCGGCCGCCTGCCCCGACCTCGTCGTCGAGTCGCAGCGTCAACCCGATGCGCTGACGGGCCTCGTCGACCTCGAGGACCTTCACCGTCACCACGTCGCCCGACTTCACGACGTCGCGCGGGTCCTTGACGAAGTTGTGGGACATCGCCGACACGTGGACGAGGCCGTCCTGGTGGACACCGATGTCGACGAACGCGCCGAACGCCGCCACGTTGGTGACGACGCCCTCGAGGGTCATCCCGGGCTTCAGGTGCGACACCTTCTCGATGCCCGCCGCGAATGTGGCCGTCTTGAATTCCGGGCGGGGGTCACGGCCGGGCTTCTCGAGCTCACCGATGATGTCGGTGACAGTCGGGAGTCCGAACCGGTCGTCGACGAAGTCGGCCGGGTTCAGGCTGCGCAGCGCGGACGTGTTGCCGATGATCTCGCGCACGCCGGTGCCGCTGGTCTGGACGATCTTGCGCACCACCGGGTAGGCCTCGGGGTGGACGCTGGACGCGTCGAGCGGGTCGTCGCCGTTGGGGATGCGCAGGAAGCCGGCGCACTGCTCGAACGCCTTCGGCCCGAGCCGCGCGACGTCCTTGAGACCCTGGCGGCTGCGGAACGGCCCGTTCTGGTCGCGGTGCGCGACGATGCTCTCGGCGAGGGACCCGGCGATACCGGACACGCGGGACAGCAGCGGCACGGACGCGGTATTGACGTCGACGCCCACGGCGTTCACCGCGTCCTCGACGACGGCGCCGAGCGACCGCGCGAGGACGGTCTCCGACACGTCGTGCTGGTACTGGCCGACGCCGATCGACTTCGGGTCGATCTTCACCAGTTCGGCGAGGGGATCCTGCAGGCGCCGGGCGATGGAGACGGCGCCGCGGATCGACACGTCGAGGTCGGGCAGTTCCGCCGAGGCGTACGCGGACGCCGAATACACGGACGCGCCGGCCTCGGACACGACGATCTTCGTGAGGTTGGTGGCGCCGGACTTGGCGATCAGCTCGCTCGCGAGCGCGTCCGTTTCACGGGAGGCGGTGCCGTTTCCGATGGCGATCAGCTCCACGCCGTGCTTGGCGACGAGACCGGCGAGTGTGGCGAGGGAGGCGTCCCACTTGTTCTGCGGCTGGTGCGGGTAGATCGTCTCGTGTGCGACGACCTTGCCGGTGGCGTCCACCACCGCGACCTTGGTGCCGGTCCGGAAGCCGGGGTCCAGGCCCATCGTGGCGCGGGTGCCTGCCGGCGCCGCCAGAAGCAGGTCTTTCAGGTTGGTGGCGAACACGTCGACGGCGTCCTTCTCCGCCGACTGCCGCAGCCGCATCCGCGTGTCGATGCCCAGGGTGACGATCATCTTGGTGCGCCACGCCCACCGCACGGTGTCGAGGAGCCACCGGTCGGCCGGCCTGCCGCGGTCGGCGATGCCGAACCGTCCGGCGATCCGGCCCTCGTAGACCGTGGGTTCGCCCGGGACGGCTTCTTCCGTGTCGGGTGCCAGGGTGAGCGAGAGCACCTCTTCCTTCTCGCCGCGCAGCACCGCCAGGATCCGGTGTGAGGGGAGCTTGCCGAACGGTTCGGAGAACTCGAAGTAGTCGGCGAACTTCGCACCCTCGGTTTCCTTGCCCTTGCGGACCGCGGACACCAGTTGCCCGCGGGTCCACATCAGCTCACGGAGCTCACCGACCAGGTCGGCGTCCTCGGCGAAGCGTTCGACGAGGATTGCGCGCGCACCCTCGAGTTGCTCGGCCGTGTACGACGCCGGATCGGTCGAGGGATCGGTGATCAGCGCGTCGGCCACGGGCTCGTGACCGGCTTCGCGCGCGATCTGCGCCTTGGTGCGACGCTTCGGCTTGAACGGCAGGTAGATGTCCTCGAGACGCGCCTTCGTCTCGGCGGTCATGATCTGCCCGCGCAGCTGATCGTCGAGCTTGCCCTGCGAGTCGATCGACTCGAGCACGGCGTCCCGGCGCTCGTCCAGTTCCCGCAGGTACCGCAGGCGTTCCTCGAGCTGGCGGAGCTGAGCGTCGTCGAGCGTTCCGGTGACTTCCTTGCGGTACCGGGCGATGAAGGGCACGGTGGCTCCGCCGTCGAGAAGGTCCACGGCGGCCGCGACCTGCCCCTCCCGGACGTCGAGCTCCTCGGCAATGCGCTGGTTCACGGTCTTGAGACTCACGGAAATGGACCCTACCGCTACTCTGAGACAATATCGTCGGCGGTGAGGCCGTCACGAAGATCTCTCGGGAGAATTTCATGTCCAGGCTGATCCGCTGCCTGACGGTCATGGTCTTCCTGCTGGGTGCGACGCAGGCCTGCACCATCCCGACCGAGACGAACTCCGTGGTCGACATCCCGGCGACCTCACCGGCGGTCGCGACCCCCGACCTTCTCCCTTCCGAGGAACCCCCCGAGGAACCTGCCGGTGACGGCGTGACCGTGAGCCCGGAGCCGTTCCCCTCCGAGCGGGTCCCAGTCTCCGCACCCCTCGCCGACCGCATCTCGGCGGCGGTCGCGACGGCGGCGGCCGAGCGCGGCGCCGACATGTCGATCGCCGTCCGGGACCGGGCCACCGGCAGCTATCTGGAGGACGCCGCAACCGAACCGGTCGAAACGGCGTCGCTGGCCAAGCTCTTCATCGCCGCCCAGATGTACCACCTCGACGCGCTCGGTGAGCGGCCGCTGTCCGACTTCGACCGTCTCCTGCTGGAACGGATGCTCGAGTCCTCCGACGACGACGCGGCCAACACGCTCTGGGATGATCTCGGCGGTTCGGACCTGGTCGTCGACGTCGCCCGGCGATACGGGCTCGCCGCCACCACACCGCCCTGGGACGGATTGTGGTGGAACACGGAGACGACCGCCGCCGATCTCGTGACGTTCTACACCGGGCTTCTCGACGACCGCGACGGCCTCGGCCCGGCGCGCATCGCCGAGTTCGTCGGCTACCTGCGCGCGACGACACCCGAGGGCATCGACGGCTACGACCAGCGGTTCGGCATCCCCGACGGGTTGCCGGGCGAGACCGTCGTCGGGGTGAAGCAGGGCTGGATGTGCTGTGTGGGTGATCGGTGGATCCACGTGTCGACCGGGGTGATCGGGGAGGACAACCGCTACATCGTGGCCGTCGCGTCTCGGGAGGACATCCGGTACGAGGACGACGAGGAGTCGTATCCGGACACCGCGATCACGGATGTCACCGAGGATTCGAGTGCGCAGCATGCACGGGACACGATGACCGGGTTCGTGAAGTCCGTGTTCCCCACCGGGGTCGTCGACGACTGGGCGCGGCCCCAGGGTTAGCGCCCTGGCCTCGGAAATCGTTTCAGGGCAACAGGTCCGGGCGACGTTCAACGGTTCGTTGCAGCGACTGCTCGCGCCGCCACGCCGCCACCTTCGCGTGATCGCCCGACAGGAGGACGGGCGGGACGTCGAGTCCGCGCCATGTGGCGGGCCGGGTGTAGCTGGGACCTTCGAGGAGGCCGTCGGAGAACGAATCCTCTTGGTGCGATTGCTGATTGCCGAGAACGCCGGGAATCAGGCGCACGAACGCCTCCGTCATCACCAGCACCGCCGCCTCCCCGCCGATGAGGACGTAGTCGCCGATGCTCACCTCTTCGACGCGAACGCGTCGGGCGGCGTCGTCGAACACCCGCTGATCGATGCCTTCGTAACGCCCGCAGGCGAAGACGATGTGCTTCTCCCCCGCCCAGCGCTCGGCGGTGGCCTGCGTGAACGGAACGCCGGCGGGTGTGGGGACGACGAGCAACGTGTCGGCGTCGTCGTCACCGGCGGCGAGGACGTCGTCCAGCGCGGGCCCCCACACGGTGGGCTTCATGACCATCCCCGGCCCGCCGCCGTACGGCGAATCGTCGACCGCCTTGTGGACGTCGTGCGTCCAATCCCGCAGATCGTGCACCTCGACGGAAATGAGGCCCTTGTCGATGGCCTTGCCGAGCAACGCTGCGCGAAGCGGTTCGAGGTATTCGGGAAAGATGGTGACCACGTCGAGGCGCATGCCTGCCGACTCACTTCCCGTCGGTGGATTCACCGAAGTCGGGATCGAGCAGCCCTTCCGGCGGATCGATCAGGACGACACCGTCGGCCACGGACACCGACGTGACGATCGCGGCCACGAACGGGACCAGCAGTTCGCCGGACTGTTCACCGGCCCGACGGACGGAGAGCAACTCGCCTGCCGCGGAATGCAATACCTCGATGACGGTACCCACCTCGGTGCCGTCCGCGAGGCGCACCGACAGTCCCTCGAGTTCGTGATCGTAGAACTCGTCGGGGTCGTCGGAGGGCACCAGGTCTGCGGTGTCGATGACGAACAGCGTGCCCCGCAGGGCATCCGCGGCAGTGCGATCCGGGACGCCCTCGAGGCGCAGCAGAAGCCGCCCGGAATGCTCCCGGGCGGCTTCCACCGTGTACGTACTCACAGTCTGCTCGCGCGGCTTGTGTCCCCGCAGCACGGCACCCACGGCGAATCGATCCCCGGGTTCGTCGGTGCGAACCTCGACCACGATCTCACCCTTGATGCCGTGCGACTTGGCGACACGGCCGACCACGAGCTCCACTGTTGTAAGGCCCTCTACTGATCGGTGTCGACGACGTCGACGCGGATCCCCCGGCCACCGATACCGGAGACCAGCGTGCGCAGAGCGGTCGCGGTGCGACCACCGCGACCGATGACCTTGCCGAGATCGTCAGGGTTGACGTGCACCTCGACAGTGCGCCCCCGACGCCCGGTGATCAGCTCGACACGAACGTCGTCGGGGTTGGCGACGATGCCACGAACGAGGTGCTCCACGGCATCGGCGACGACGGCACTCACTTGTCAGCAGCCTCGGACTCTGCAGCAGCCTCGGCGGGAGCGTCGGCAGCAGCCTCGGCGTCCTCGGCCTTCGCCTTCTTCTTCTTGGGCGTGATGGCCTCGCCGACGGGCTCGTTCTCGGCCTGCGCGAGCGCAGCCTGGAACAGCTCCAGCTTGGACGGCTTGGCTTCCTTGACCCGGAGGGTGCCCTCGGCGCCCGGCAGGCCCTTGAACTTCTGCCAGTCACCGGTGATCTTGAGGATGGCCTCGACGGGCTCGGTGGGCTGGGCGCCGACGCCGAGCCAGTACTGAGCGCGCTCGGAATCGACCTCGATCAGCGAGGGCTCTTCCTTGGGGTGGTACTTGCCGATGGTCTCGATCGCACGGCCGTTGCGGCGGGTGCGGGAGTCTGCGACGACGATGCGGTACTGCGGGTTCCGGATCTTGCCGAGCCGGGTGAGCTTGATCTTGACAGCCACTGCTGTACTTCTCCTTCAGTGCGCACACGAATGTGCCCACATGTCACGTGCAATTCGGCGACGCGCAGGAATAGCGCGCCCGGTTTTGCCTCTAATCTGTGACCGCCGCGCGGTGCGTAACCGGATGCGACGAACAGCGGTTCATTCTGCCAGACGAACCCCGGCAGGGGAAAACCAGGTCATCGGGTCTTGACGACGAGGCCCCCCAACACCACGACATCGGGCGCGGCGAGGGTGTCGTTGCTCGCGCGCGGGTCGTTCCGGAAGACCAGCAGATCGGCGGGCGCACCCGCTTCGACACCCGGATGTCCGAGCCACGCGCGCGCATCCCAGCACGCGGCGCCGAGCGCCTCGGACGGGGTGAGGCCGACCGCCTTCAGTTCCTCGACCTCGTCGGCGATGCGTCCGTGAACGATCGATCCGCCCGCGTCGGTGCCGGCGTAGATCGGGATCCCCGCATCGTGGGCGGCACCGATCGTGTCCTTCACCCGCGAGTGCAGGTCGCGCATGTGCGCGGCGTAGACCGGGAACCGTGAGGCGGACTCGGCGATCTCCGGGAACGTCGCGATGTTGATCAGCGTCGGGACGAGCGCCGTCCCGTTCGACACCATCAGCTCGATCGTCTCGTCGGTGAGTCCGGTGCCGTGCTCGATGCAGTCGATTCCGGCGTTGATCAGGCCCGGAAGCGCATCCTCCGCGAAGACGTGCGCGGTGACACGCGCCCCTTCGCGGTGCGCCGCAGCGATCGCCTCGACCAGAATGTCGTCGCTCCACAGCGGCGCCAGGTCGCCCGTGGAGCGGTCGATCCAGTCGCCGACCAGCTTGACCCACCCGTCACCGGCCCGGGCCTGACGCACCACCTCGTCCGGCAACTGCGACTCGTCCTCGAGATCGACGGGCAGTCCGCGGATGTACCGCTTGGGGGCGGCGATGTGTTGCCCGGCGCGGACAATTTTCGGCAGGTCGGGGCGGTCGTCGACGAATCGGGTGTCGACCGGCGAACCGGCGTCGCGAATCAGCAGGACCCCGCAGTCGCGCTCGGTCTCCGCCTGCGCGATCAACCCTTCGACGCTCTCGCCACCGCCACCGCCGAACTTGATGCCGACGTGGCAGTGGGCGTCGACGAGACCGGGAACGATCCACCCCGACTCGCAGACGGTCTCGGCGCCGGGAATCGGTTCCGTCGAGATCACACCGCCGTCGACCCAGAACTCGACCGGCTGTTCGTCGGGCAGACCGGTTCCCCGGAAGTGCAGTGCAGCCATCGGCTACTTCTTCGGCAGCTTCAGCTGGGACAGGTCGATGCCCTCGAGTCCGGGCGGCAACTCGTCGAGGCCCTTCGGCATGTTCGACAGGTCGGGCATCCCCGCGGGGAGACCTCCGGGCGGCATACCCGGGAACCCGCCGGGCAGGCCGCCGGGGAATCCTCCGCGCACCTTCGGCGGGGTCGGTCCCTTGCCACCCTTCTTGCCCTTCTTGCCCTTCTTGCTGCGCTGCGGCTTGCGGGCACCGGGCATGCCCATGCGACCGGCCATCGCGGCCATCATCTTGCGGGCTTCGAAGAAGCGGTCCACGAGCTGGTTGACGTCGGAGACCTTCACGCCGGAACCGTTGGCGATCCGCAGCCTGCGGGAGGCGTTGATGATCTTCGGGTCGTCACGCTCGGCGGGGGTCATACCCCGGATGATCGCCTGCACCCGGTCGAGCTGCTTCTCGTCGACGTTCGCGAGAGCGTCCTTCATCTGCCCCGCACCCGGGAGCATGCCCAGGAGGTTGCCGATGGGACCCATCTTGCGGACGGCCATCATCTGCTCGAGGAAGTCTTCGAGGGTCAGCTGGCCGGAGCCGATCTTCTGCGCGGTGGCCTCGGCCTGCTTCTGGTCGAAGACCTGCTCCGCCTGCTCGATGAGGCTGAGCACGTCACCCATGCCGAGGATGCGGCTGGCCATGCGGTCGGGGTGGAAGACGTCGAAGTCTTCGAGCTTCTCACCCGTGGACGCGAACAGGATCGGCTGCCCGGTGACCTCGCGGACGCTGAGCGCGGCGCCACCACGGGCGTCGCCGTCGAGCTTCGTGAGCACGACACCGGTGAATCCGACACCCTCGCGGAACGCCTCGGCGGTGCTGACCGCGTCCTGACCGATCATCGCGTCGAGGACGAAGATCGTCTCGTCGGGGTTCACGGCGTCGCGGATGCCCGCGGCTTGCGCCATCAGGTCGGCGTCGATACCCAGGCGACCCGCGGTGTCGACGATGACCACGTCGAACTGCTTGTTGCGGGCTTCCTCGACACCGGCCCTGGCCACCTCGACCGGGTCGGCCGCGGTGATGCCCAGTTCGTTGTCGCCGCCGCCGATGGACGTGCCGGGGTGCGGCGCGAACACCGTGGCTCCGGCGCGCTCACCGACGATCTGCAGCTGGGTGACGGCGCCGGGACGCTGCAGGTCGCAGGCGACGAGCAGCGGGGTGTGCCCCTGGTCGCGCAGCCACTTCGCGAGCTTGCCCGCGAGGGTGGTCTTACCGGAACCCTGCAGACCGGCGAGCATGATGACCGTCGGCGGCGTCTTGGCGAACACCAGCCGGCGGGTCTCGCCACCGAGGATCCCGACGAGTTCCTCGTTGACGATCTTGACGACCTGCTGCGCCGGGTTCAGCGCCGCCGAGACCTCGACGCCCTTGGCGCGTTCCTTGATCTTGGCGATGAACGAGCGGACGACGGGCAGCGCGACGTCTGCCTCGAGCAGGGCCAACCGGATCTCACGGCAGGTGGCATCGATGTCGGCTCCGGAAAGGCGACCCTTGCCACGCAGATCCTTGAGGGCTCCGGTCAACCTGTCGGAAAGGGATTCGAACACCGAGTGCGCTCCTGAAGTCATACGAGTGTGCGGTGGATATTCTCGGGCACCAGCCTAGCCGCTCACGTCCGGTCGTTCATTCTCCCCCGCTGCCCTCCTGCTTCTTCGGCTTCGTGAGCGGGACGACACCGAGGATCGCGCTCTCGACCTGTTCCCGGCTCGCCCTCGTGTCCCCGCCGCCCACATCGAGGCAGAACGAGTCGATCACCGACGAACCCAGCGTCGTCACCCGCGCCCACCGGACGTCCGCTCCGCACGTGTCGAACGCGTCGGCCAGCCTGCACAGAAGCCCCAGCCGGTCCTCGGCCCTGAGCTCGAGGATGACCTCTCCGGGCGACGCGGTGTCGAACCAGATGACTCGCGGCGGCGCCTGCGCGTACTGCACCGGAACCGCGGCCTCGCCGCGTTCCTCGACGGCGGCCACGCGCTGGCTCTCGCGGGCCTCGTCCTCCTTGGCCGTGAGCATCTCCAGCAGATTCAGCTCGCCCGCCAGTGCGCGGATCAGCTCCTGGCGCAGCAGTCCCGCCTGCGGCGGCGCGCCGAACCTCGGGGACACGACGAACGAGTTGACCGCCGAACCCTCGGCACCGCCCAGCGAGGCGGAGAAGACCCGCAGGGAGTGCAGCGCGAGCACACCCGCCGCCTTCGACAGCAGACCCCGCTGGTCGGGGGCGATGACCGTCACCACATACGTGTGCGGACTGTCGGCGGGGACCAGTGCGACGTGCACGCCCCCCGTCGCCGCCAGCGCGACGTGCTCCGGATCGAGCGGATCCGGTGCGGGAAGCACCTCCCCCGCCATGACCAGACGGCACCGGCGCACGAGTTCCCCGATGAGCGAGGACTTCCAGTCGCCCCACACCCCGGGACCGGTCGCCAGTGAATCCGCCTCCGCCAGCGCGTGCAGCAATTCCAGCAGAACGCCGTCACCGCCGAGCGCCTCGACCACCCTCTCGACCGTCGCGGGATCGTCGAGGTCCCGCCGCGTCGCGGTGTGCGGCAGCAGAAGATGGTGGCGCACGATCGCCGTCAGCAGCGCGACGTCGGACGGCCACAATCCGAGCCGCTTGCCGATCTGGGTGGCCAGTTCCGCGCCGACCACACTGTGGTCGCCGCCGCGGCCCTTGCCGATGTCGTGCAGCAGCGCGCCGAGCATCAGCAGATCCGGGCGGGCGACGCGGGTGGTGAACCCACTGGCGTAGGCGGCGGTCTCGACGAGGTGGCGATCCACCGTCCACGTGTGCACCGCATCCCGCGGCGGCAGGTCCCGGACGGCACCCCACTCGGGAAGCAGCCTGCCCCACAGTCCGGTGCGGTCGAGGGCCTCGATCGCGGCGACGGCCCGGCTACCGGTGCCGAGCATCACCAGCAGATCGTTCAGCGCCTCCTTGGGCCACGGCTCCCGCAACTCGGGGGCGTTGTCGGCCAGGCGATTCAGAGTGGACGCCGACATCGGCATCCCCGTCGTCGCCGACGCGGACGCGACCCGCAGCACGAGGCCGGGGTCCTTCGCGGGCCGGGCGTCGCGGGCCAGCACCACTTCACCGGCGTGCTCGACGACTCCCTCGTCGAGGGGCCGCCGCACCGGTGGACGGCGCAACCGCGCCAGACCACGCCGCGGCAGGGCGTGGCCTGCCGTCCGCACACCGACGTCGACGGAGTAGCTGATGGTGCGCGCGGCATCGCTGAGCATGCGCGCGAGGTCGAACCGATCACCGATCCGGAGTGCGGCGCCGATCTCGTCGGCGTCCTGCGCCCGCAACTGGTCGCGCGAGCGGCCCGCCACCCGGTGCAGTTCGGTGCGGACGTCGAGGAGCCGCCGGTGCGCGAGCGCCAATCCCCCGCCGGGCGACTCCGGGCCGAGTCCGGGCATGCCGTCGGTGAGCTGCGCAATGGACAGCGCGTTGAGCAACTGCACGTCCCGCAGTCCACCGCGACCGCTCTTGAGGTCGGGCTCGGCGCGGTGGGCGATCTGGCCGCTCCGTTCCCAGCGGGCCTGGGTCTGCTCGATGAGGCCGTCGAAGCGGTTGCGGATGTCGGTGCGCCACTGCCGGCGCACCCCGCTGATGAGCAGATTGGTCAGCTCGACGTCGCCGACGATGTGGCGTGCCTCGAGCATCCCCAGGGCCGCGGTGATGTCCGTGTCCGCCACCTGCAGTGCCTGAGGGATGGTGCGGACACTGTGGTCGAGCTTGATGTGCGCGTCCCACAACGGATACCAGAGCTGGTCCGCCACCTGCGCGACCACCGCCGGATCCATGTCGTCGTGGAGCAGGAGGAGGTCGAGATCCGAGTACGGCAGCATCTCCCGCCGACCGAGCCCCCCAACCGCGACGAGCGCGAAGCCGCTGTCCGGCTTGATGCCGAGTTCGGCACCCTTTGTGGTCAACCAGAACTCGTGCAGGTCGACGAGCGCGTGACGCAGCGCAGCCGCGTCGAGCCGCCGACCGTGACCTGCCGGATTCCTTGCGCCGGGGCCGGTCTCGGAGCCGCCGGTGAGCAGTTGCCTGCGTGCGCGGGCCAGGTCCGCCGCTTCGTCCGATCCGCCTGACGCAACCGGCCCTGGTTCCGTCGCCTTGGCGACGGGACCAGGGCCGGTCTTACCGGACCCGTTGGGGTCAGAGCGCATCCGCGCCGCGTTCCCCGGTGCGTACCCGGATGACCGACTCGACCGGGGAGACCCACACCTTGCCGTCACCGATCTTGCCGGTGCGTGCGGCCTCGACGATCACCTCGACGACCTTGTCCACAGCAGCGTCGTCCACGACGACCTCGACCCGGACCTTCGGTACGAAATCGACCGAGTACTCGGCGCCTCGGTAGACCTCGGTGTGGCCCTTCTGCCGGCCGTACCCCTGAACCTCACTGACGGTCATGCCCAGGACGCCCGCCTGCTCGAGTCCCGTCTTGACGTCCTCCAGAGTGAACGGCTTGACAATTGCTGTGATCAGCTTCATTTCCTCATCCCTCCTTGCCGGATACACGAGCGGCTGCCGAGTTTCCGCCGAGAGCGGCGAAATCGTAGGCGGTTTCTGCGTGTTCCGACTCGTCCACTCCAAGTGATTCACCCTCGTCGCTGAGCCGCAGCCCGATCGTGAACTTCACGATCAACGCGACGACGGCCGTACCGACGAGCGAGTAAAGCAGTACTGCTCCGGCGCCCACTGCCTGACGCCAGAGTTGGTCGAGGCCTCCACCATAGAACAGTCCGACCACACCCGCGGGCGCCTCAGACGTTGCGACCAGGCCGACCATCAGCGTTCCGACGATGCCACCGACCAGGTGAACACCGACGACGTCGAGCGAGTCGTCGAACCCGAAGCGGAACTTGAGACCGACGGCGAGCGCGCAGAGCGCTCCGGCCACGACGCCGATCGCAAGTGCGCCGACGACGTTCACCGAGGAGCAGGAAGGCGTGATGGCGACCAGGCCGGCCACGATTCCGGAAGCCGCGCCGAGCGTGGTGGCGTGACCGTCCCGAATGCGCTCGACCAGGAGCCAGGCGAGCATCGCCGCGCACGTTGCGATGACCGTCGTGATGAAGGTTGCGCCGGCGATTCCGTTGGACCCGACGGCCGAACCGGCGTTGAAGCCGAACCAGCCGAACCAGAGCAGGCCTGCGCCGAGCATCACGAAGGGCAGGTTGTGCGGACGGAACGGGGTTCCCGGCCATCCCTTGCGCTTGCCGAGGATGATTGCGAGGACGAGGCCGGCGGCGCCGGCATTGATGTGGACCGCGGTACCACCCGCGAAGTCGACCGCGGCGAGTTTGTTGGCGATCCAGCCGCCGGTCCCTGCGGTGACGCCGTCGAAGGCGAAGACCCAGTGCGCCACGGGGAAGTACACGACCGTCGCCCAGAGGCCGGCGAACAGCAGCCAGGGACCGAAGCGCAGGCGATCGGCGACGGCACCCGAGATGAGGGCGACCGTGATGATCGCGAACATGGCCTGGAACGCGACGAACACCGTCGCAGGGATGGTGCCGACGAGCGGGATCGCGGAATCGGCGATGACCGAACCGGCGTCGTCGGTCTCGGCGAGGTAGGAGCCGCCGAACAGTCCCTTGAGCCCGAAGTACTGGAACGGATCACCGACAAGGTTCCCCTTGTCCTCACCGAAAGCCATGGAGTAGCCGTAGAGAACCCACAGGATGCCGACGACACCCATCGCACTGATGCTCATCATGAGCATGTTCAGCACGCTCTTGGCCCGCACCATGCCGCCGTAGAAGAACGCAAGACCCGGAGTCATGAGCAACACGAGCGCGGCGCTGGTCAGCATCCACGCTGTATCCCCGGTGTCCGGTGCACCGATAGTGGGGAAATCCACCTTGAGCCTCCTCCTTCTCTGCCCAGCCGGTTGCGGCTGACGACCTGAGAAGAAGGGTGCTCAGTCGGTGTTTCGGCTGTGCCACTGCACTGTTTCGCGCACGTGAACGCATCGACCTATTTTGTTGCGTACACGTTTCGCCAGGCGATTTGCAGTCGGTTTCGGGTCCCCGGAGCCGTCCGGGACCCCGGGACGACCGCCGGATCCCCCTCTAACCGAGCAACGCGTCGACGAACGCGCCCGGCTCGAACGGCGCCAGATCGTCGGCACCCTCACCGAGTCCGACGAGCTTCACGGGGACTCCGAGTTCGTGCTGGACCTGGAACACGATGCCGCCCTTGGCGGTGCCGTCGAGCTTGGTGAGCACCACACCGGTGATGTCGACGACCTCGGCGAACACCCGGGCCTGCGCCAGACCGTTCTGGCCGATGGTCGCGTCGAGGACCAGGAGGACGTCGTCGACCGATGCCTTCTTCTCGATGACCCGCTTGACCTTGCCGAGTTCGTCCATCAGGCCCGTCTTGGTGTGCAGCCTGCCCGCGGTGTCGATCAGCACGACGTCGACGCCGTTGTCGATCCCCTTGGCCACCGCGTCGAACGCGACGGCCGCCGGATCCGCGGCTTCCTTTCCGCGCACCACTTCGGCGCCGACCCGTTCGGCCCACGTCTGCAACTGGTCCGCGGCGGCCGCACGGAATGTGTCGGCGGCGCCCAGCAGGACGCGCCTGCCGTCGGCCACGAGAACACGCGCGAGCTTGCCCGTGGTGGTGGTCTTGCCGGTGCCGTTCACCCCGACGACGAGCAGGACCGCCGGGTGGTCGTCGTGCGGAAGGGCGCGAATGGAGCGGTCGAGTTCCGGACGGAGTTCGGCGACCAGGACCTCGCGCAGCAGTGCGCGGGCGTCGGCCTCGGTACGGACGCTGCGCGACGCCATCTGCTCGCGCAGCGACGTGACGATCTTCGTGGTGGTCGCCGAACCCAGGTCGGCGATGAGGAGCGTGTCCTCCACCTCTTCCCAGGAGTCCTCGTCGAGGTCGCCGCCGCCGAGCAGTCCCAGCAGGCTCTTGCCCACCGCCGACTGGGAGCGGGACAGACGCCCACGCAGACGGTCGAGCCGACCTTCGGTGGGGGCGATGACGTCGAGCGCGGGTGCCGCGGGAGCCGGTTCGGGCTCGGGAGTCGGCGCAACCTCGGGTTCCGGTTCGACCTCCGGGGCGACCACCGGTTCGTAGGTGACCGGCTCCGGCGGTGGCGCAGGCTTCTCCGGTGCCTTCTCCGGCGCGGGGGCCGTCTCCGGCTCCGGAGGCGCCACGACCTCCGGTTCGGGGGCGATCGTGGGTTCGGGCACCGGTGTGGGGAGTACGGGCTCCCGGGGCGGCGCCGTCGCCGTCGACCCCTGGCTGAAGTTGAAGCCGCCGTCGGCGCGATAACTGCCCGAACGGTCCTTCTCCGCCGTGGTGACCTGCGGGGTGTCCGGCGCCTTCAGGGAGATCCGGCGACGCCGATACAGCAGGGACCCGACGACGAGAACGACGAGAAGTACGGCCAGTGCGGCCGCGATGGCAATCCAAGCTCCGGTAGTCACGCCGCCCATTGTTTCAGGCTCCGGATTCCGTCGCGCACTGCCTCGCCGGGCGAACGGTCCCCGTCGGTGCCGGAATCAGGCGTCCGCGGCCGCCATGTCCTGGCCACGGAGCCGCTGGGAGATGACGGTGGTGATGCCGTCGCCGCGCATGCTGACGCCGTAGAGCGCGTCGGCCACCTCCATCGTCGGCTTCTGGTGGGTGATGACGATCAGCTGGGACTTCTCCCGCAGCTGCTCGAACAACCCGATGAGGCGACGCAGGTTGGTGTCGTCCAGCGCGGCCTCCACCTCGTCCATCACGTAGAAGGGGGACGGCCTGGCCCGGAAGATCGCCACGAGCATTGCCACGGCCGTGAGCGATTTCTCACCACCGGAGAGCAACGACAGCCGCTTGACCTTCTTGCCGGGGGGCCGGGCCTCCACCTCGATGCCGGTCGTCAGCATGTCGGACGGGTCGGTGAGCACCAGCCTGCCCTCGCCGCCGGGGAACAGTTTCGCGAAGACCTGCACGAATTCGCGTTCGACGTCCGCGTAGGCCTCGGTGAACACCTGCAGGATGCGGGCGTCGACGTCGGCGACGACACCGAGGAGGTCCTTGCGGGCGGTCTTCACGTCCTCGAGTTGTGTCGAGAGGAAGTTGTAGCGCTCCTCGAGTGCGGCGAACTCCTCGAGCGCCAGCGGGTTGACCTTGCCGAGCGTCGCCAGGTCCTTCTCGGCACGTTTCGCGCGACGTTCCTGCGTGGTGCGGTCGTACGGAATCGGCGCGGGCATCGTGACCTGTTCGCCGCGTTCCTTCGCCTGCTCGTACTCCTCCATCTCGAGCGCGGACGGTGGGAGCGCCACGTCGGGACCGTATTCGGCGATCAGATCGTCCAGGCCGATCCCGTGCTGGTCGAGGATCGCCTCCTCGAGTTGTTCGATGCGCAGTGCGGCCTGCGCGCGGGCCACCTCGTCGCGATGCACGGCGTCGGTGAGCGACGCCAGCTGTCCGGTCAGCTGACGCACCCTCTCCTTCACCTGTTCGAGTTGGGTCGTCCGCTCGGTGCGGGCCCGGGCGAGATCGTCCCGGTGCGCCATCGCGGCGTCGACGACCTCACCGAGGTGCTCGGCGACCCGCTGTCCGGACTCGGCGACCGCCGCCGCGACGGCGGCCGCGTTCTGCCGGGCCTTCATCGCGCGTTCGGCCCGGGCACGCGCGTCGCGTTCCACCTGGGCGGCGCGGCGCAGCGAATCGGCCTTGCCGCGCACCGACTCGGCCCGTTCCTCGGCCGTCCGCACGGACAGCCGGGCCTCGACCTCCACGGCCCGCACTTCCGCCAGGGCCGCGGCGGCCATCTCCCGATCGATGCTCGTCGAATCGGAACCCCCCGTGTCGGCGCCGGCGGGCGAGGCCTCCTGTTCCGCCATCCGCAGCCGCTCCTCGAGTTCGGCCAGCGCAGTGAGCGTGTCCTCGCGACCGCTCTCGGCCTTGTCTCGCTGCGCCATGAGCCGATCGGATTCGGCATGCGCGGCCCGGGCGGCCTGGCCGAGGCGGCCGAGGCGTTCGTAGATGGCCGACATCGCGGCGTCGGATTCGTTCAGCGCGGCCAGTGCCTGCTCGGCGTTCTCCTGGCGGTCGGCCTGTTCCGCGACGGCGCCGGACAGTGCCGCGGACAATTCCTCGGCGCGACGTTCGGCGCGAGCGAGGTCCTGCACCGAGTTGTCGATGGCGGCCTGGACCTCGAGGGTGCTCGGCTGGCGGTCGGAGCCGCCGCTCATCCAGCCCGCCCCGAGGAGATCTCCGTCGCGGGTGACGGCGCGCACGTCGGGTCTGCGCCGGACGTGTTCGACGGCGTCGTCGAGGGAGTCGACCACGACCACTCCGCCCAGGAGTGCCGCAAGCCCGGTCCGCAATTCGGCGGGGCAGTCGATGACGTCGACGGCCCACCGGGCGCCGGAATCCAGGTGCCCACCGTTCGGCACGGCTTGATCGGTGCCGATGACCAGGGACGCCCGGCCGCTGTCCGTCTCCTTCAGCGCACCGACCGCGCCGCGGGCGGCGTCGAGGGATTCGGCGACGACGGCGTCCGCGGCGGGACCCATCGCTGCCGCGACCGCACCTTCGTACCCCTTTTCGACGGTGATGAGACCCCCGATCGGTCCCCGGATACCGTGCTCGCCCCGGTTCTCGACGAGCCAGCCTGCGCCGTCCTTGCGTTCGAGGCCCATCGACAGCGCGTCGATCCGGGCGCGCAGCGACGCCACTTCCTGCCCGGCGGCGCGTTCTTCGGCCTGGAGTTCGGTGACGCGTTCGGTGATCAGGCGCAGCGCCTCGACGGCACGCTCGTGGTGGGAGTCGAGCCCGAGTTCACCGGCGTCGAGGTCGCCGATCTCGTCCTGGACGACCTCGAACTCGGACTGCGCCGCGTCGCCGCGCCGTCGGGCCTCGTCGATCGCGACGGTCAGCCGCGACACTTCGGCGTCGACGGAGTCGGCGCGGGTGCGCAGGGTGTCGACCTGCCCGGACAGCCGGGCCAGGCCTTCACGGCGGTCGGCGATCGCGCGCACCGCCGCCATGTGGGCCCGTTCCGCGGCGGCGGCGGTCTCCTCCCCCAGCGCCAGTTGCTCCTTGGCCGCGTCCAGCGCCGCGCGGGCCATTTCGACGGCTTCGACGAGTTCCATTTCCTCCGCCGCGATCCGGTCGGCGCGGGCCTCCATCTCGTCCGGATCCTGACCGCGGTTCGCGGACGGCTCGGAGTCGAGGTGGCGCGCCCGCTCGCGGGCGATGCGGATGGTCGCGTTGACGCGCTCCGCGAGCGCCGACAGCTGGAACCACGTCTGCGCGGCCGCTTCCGCACCCGGTGTGAGCCTCGACAGTTCCTGCTCGTGCCGTCCCAGCTCGAGATTGGCCTCGTCGAGCGCCTCGGTGACCTGGTCGTGCTGTTCGCGGGCAACCTTCTCGTCCTGCGCCTGGTCGGCGAGCTCCTCACGCCGCGTCACCAAGTCGTCGGCGGCGAGCCGCAGCTTCGCGTCGCGGAGGTCGGCCTGCACGGTCTGCGCACGGCGGGCCACCTCGGCCTGCCGCCCGAGCGGTTTGAGCTGTCGGCGCAGTTCCGCCGTGAGGTCGTTCAAGCGCGCCAAGTTGGCCTGCATCGCGTCGAGTTTGCGGACCGCTTTTTCCTTGCGTTTGCGGTGCTTGAGCACCCCGGCGGCCTCTTCGATGAACGCGCGCCGGTCCTCCGGACGCGATTCGAGGATGGCGGCGAGGCGGCCCTGCCCGACGATCACGTGCATCTCCCGGCCGATACCGGAGTCGCTGAGCAGTTCCTGCACGTCCATCAGCCGGCACGAGCTGCCGTTGATCTCGTATTCGCCGGCGCCGTCGCGGAACATGCGCCGGGTGATCGACACCTCGGAGTAGTCGATCGGCAAGGCGCCGTCGGAGTTGTCGATGGTCAGCGTCACCTCGGCACGCCCGAGGGGCGCCCGCCCGGCGGTGCCGGCGAAGATCACGTCTTCCATCTTGCCGCCGCGCAGCGCCTTCGCCCCCTGCTCACCCATCACCCAGGTGAGGGCGTCGACGACGTTGGACTTACCCGACCCGTTGGGCCCCACGACACAGGTGATTCCCGGCTCGAATCGCAGAGTCGTTGCGGACGCAAAGGATTTGAATCCCTTCAGCGTCAGACTCTTCAGATGCATGACGGAGAACTTTACCTTCGGTTCACCGTTCGACGAACCCGGTGAGGTCGCCGCGGGGGGAATCCCATTGCTCCACGACGAGATCCACCGCGCCGGGCGTGTCTCCCGACCGCAGCAATGTCAGCAGGGTGTCCAACTTGTCCCGGGGTCCCTCGGCGATGACGAGTACCCGGCCGTCCTTCTGGTTGGCCGCGTAACCGACGAGGCCGAGTTCGAGTGCGCGGGCGCGGGTCCACCACCGGAATCCGACACCCTGCACGTACCCGTGCACCCACGCTGTCATTCGCTCCATGTCCGTCACGACCGTTCGAGCTTGTAGATCTTCCCGGTGAAGCTGGTGGCGTAGAGCGCATCCGGGTCCCAGCCCGGTCCGGCACCGAAGCGCACCGACGACACGAGGGGCAGCCCGGACGCCAGGGCGCAGCTCTCCCCCGTCGCCGGATCGACCCGGACCACCTTGCCGCCACCGTTGTACGCGACGTACACGATGCCGTCCGGTCCGACGGTGAGGTCGTCGGCGGCGTTGAGCGGCCCGGAGCCGGGCAACTCCACGGACACGACAGGACCGCGGAGGTCGTCTTCGCGGAGGATGCGCAGCGTCGTGGTGGTGTCGAACGTCGTGACCGTGTAGACGTTGCCGTCGTGCACGGCGAGTCCGTCGACCGTTCCCAGATCGGTGCGCACGACCTCCGGTGTGTGGGGGTCCTCGGCCGGGACGCGGGTCAGTCCGGCCCCGGAGCCGAGATTCCGCGCGGTGAGGATGTCGCCGTTGCTCAGCCGGACGAGCCCGTTCGGCATCACCAGCCCCTCGGCCACGGTGCTCGTGTCACCGGTGTCGAGATTCACGACGTCGACGGTGCCGCTCGTCGAGCCCGTGACCCCGGAGGCGAAGGAGTTCCCCGTGGCGAAGTACGCGTCGGCGCCGTCCACGGCGATCCCGCCCGGCGACTCGACCTCCGGCACGATCGGGGTGACGGTGCCGTCGGGGCTGACCCCGTCCAGGGCTCCGCCGCCCACCAGACCCGTCCGCGACACCAGCATGGTGCCCGCGCCATCGAAGGCCAGGTTCTCGAGCACGCCCGCGCCGGACGTCACCTCCGACACGGACCACGGGGTGCAGGCGCCGCCGGGGGGCGAGAACGCGGGCCCGGCCGCAGCAGGCGCGACCACGAGCAGGCCCGCGCAGAGCACCGACCCGCCCGCGAGTGCGGCGAGCTCGCGACGCATCACTGTTCCTTCTCGACGGACAACGTGACTTTCGTCCCGGCCTTCAGCGTCCGCCCGACCGTGCACACCTTGTCGACCGACCGTTCCACGAGCGTGACCAGACGCGCCTGCGCGTCGGCGTCGAGTTCGCTGAGATCGAGCTCGAGCACCTCGTCGAGCTGCGGGTACACCTCGTTCTCCCGGTCGGCGGCGCCGGACACCCGGATGGTGGCCTCGTAGTTGTCGCCCAGGCGCCGCGACAGCGGGAAGTCCGAGCTCATTCCGCTGCACGCGGCGAGTGCGATCTTCAGAAGTTCCCCGGGGGTGAACACGCCCTCCACGCCCTCGGAGCCGATCAGGACCTCGGCGCCGCGGGAGCTGCGGCCGGTGTACAGCCGGGTGCCCGTTCGCTCGACCCACAGTGAGGTGGGCGCCGTCGTGTCGGAAGTCTGTTCTGCCATGCGCTCAATCCTGCCACCGACGGGCGCAACGCCAGGTAGGCGGGTGGGCGGCACCGGTTTCCACCGATTTGTGAACGTCGATTCTCAGCAGTGGGAACCGGTGGGCCGTAGGGTGAACCGACCAACGACGCCGAGACGTAGCGGGGAATGCAGATGGGCCAGATCGGGAGTGCGGGAGAACGCCGACTTCAATCCGAGTTCGGCACCGGGGATCGTGCCGCCAAGTTCTACTCGGATCAGATGCTGGACCATCTCAATCCGACGATGATCGAGTTCGTCGGACGCCAGGAGATCGCGTTCATCGCCACCGCCGACGCGTCCGGCGAGTGCGACAACAGTCTGCGTGCCGGGACTCCGGGATTCATGCACGTCATCGACTCGAAGACCCTCGCCTACCCGGAGTACCGCGGCAACGGTGTCATGGCGAGTCTCGGCAACATCCTGGAAAACCCGCACGTCGGAATCATTCTCGTGGACTTCGTGCAGGACCTCATCGGACTGCACGTGAACGGTTCGGCCCGGATCGTCGACGACGAGGTCCTCCGCTCCGAGATCGCGGATCTGCCGGTGGACCACTCCGGCGGGCGGATCCCCGAACGCTGGGTGGTCGTGGACGTGGAGGAGGCATACATCCACTGCCGCAAACATATTCCGAGGATGGCACCGGTTCCCCGCCACCGTGAATGGGGAACCGACGACGTGAAACGCAAAGGCGGCGACTACTTCGACGCCAAGGCGACGCCACGCCACGACGCCGACGGACAGGTCGCCGAAGAGCCCATGCCCGCCGGACTCACCCACGTCATCTCGCCGGGCTTCTCCGTGGCGCCGGCTGGCACTTCGGGCAACTGAACGACGAGCGGTTCATGAACTTCTCCCGCCGGATCGCAGTGCCGCACCGCGGGCACGGCCGATCCTCCTGACCGTAGGCGGACAGGCAGCGGTCGAAGTAGCCCGACTCGCCGTTGACGTTCACGTACAGCGCGTCGAACGACGTGCCGCCCTGGGTGAGTGCCTCACGCATCACCTGTTGGGCGGCGGTGAGCACATCACGAGTCCGGGGACCGGTCAGCCTGTCGGTGAGCCGATTTCCGTGGATCTGCCCGCGCCACAACGCCTCGTCCGCATAGATGTTGCCGATGCCGGAGACGACGGTCTGGTCCAGCAGCACCCGTTTGATCTCGGTGTGCTTGCCGCGCACCACCTTCACGGTGGCCGCGAGATCGAAACGCGGATCCAGTGGGTCGCGGGCGATGTGCGCCACCGAGTCCGGCACGAGCGAACCGTCGACGTCGACGAGAGGCGCGAGTGCCCAGCCCCCGAACGTCCGCTGATCCACGAACCGGAGGTCGAGACCGGAATCGAGCCGGGCCCGGATACGCAGATGCTTCTCGGTCGGCAATTCCGGTGGCTGCACGAGCATTTGACCACTCATCCCGAGATGCACCACGAGAGCGACCGTGCTGGGTTCGAGGACCAGCCACAAATACTTTCCACGACGGTCGGCGCCCGCGATCCGTTCGCCGGTGAGCTGTCCGGCGAGGTCCGCGGCACCGGGCAGGTGACGCCGGATCGCCCGCGGGTGCAGGATGTCCACCGAATCGATGGACGCCCCCACGATGTGGCGTTCGAGTCCGCGCCGGACTACCTCGACTTCGGGTAGTTCAGGCACTGACGTCGTCGGTCGCTACGTCGGGTCCTGCGTCGGACAACGCATTCCACGCCGTGCTCGCAGCCTTCTGCTCGGCCTCTTTCTTGGAGCGGCCGATACCGACGCCGAGGGGCTTGCCGCCGACGATCACGGTGGCGGTGAACTCCTTGTCGTGATCCGGACCGGTCGCGGTGATCTCGTACGCCGGAACTCCGACGCCACGCTCCGCGGTCAGCTCCTGCAGGCTCGTCTTCCAGTCCAGGCCCGCGCCGAGGCGGGGGGCTCGCTGAAGGAGGTCGCTGAAGAGATCGAGCACGACGCGTCGCGCCGTCTCGATTCCGTGCTCGAGATGGATGGCGCCGAGAATCGACTCCATGCCGTCGGCCAGGATGCTCGGCTTGTCGCGGCCGCCGGTCATCTCCTCGCCCTTACCGAGCAGAAGATGGGCACCGAGACCGCCCTCACCGAGACTGCGCGCCACTTCCGCGAGCGCGTGCATGTTCACGATGCTCGCCCGAATCTTCGCGAGGTCGCCCTCGGATTTGTCGGGGTGCGCGAGGTAGAGCTTCTCCGTGACGGTGACTCCGAGTACGGAGTCACCGAGAAACTCGAGACGCTCGTTGGTGGGCAGGCCACCGTTCTCGTACGCATACGAGCGGTGCGTCAACGCCAGGGTGAGCAGTGAAGGCTCGATTTCTACGCCGAGGGCGGCGAGGAGGGAAGCATGATCCTCCTCGCCGCCGGCGGGTGTATTACTGATGTCGCTCGTCACAACGCCTCTCCGTGGAGAACTAGACGGCGGCAGTGACCTGGCGGCCCTTGTATGTGCCACACGACGGGCACGCGACGTGGGGCAGCGTCTTCTCGCCGCAGCCACGGTTGGGGCAGGTGACGAGGGTAGGCACAGTGGTCTTCCACTGGCTGCGACGCGACCTCGTGTTGGATCGCGACATTCTGCGCTTGGGGACAGCCACTTCTACTTCTCCTCGGCTTCGTTGTTCACAAGATTCTTGCTGGGTTCCGAATCCACGCCAAATTTGGCTGCAAGACCAGCCCAGCGAGGATCAAGTATGTCATGCCCGTGGCCAGATTCGGCAATCGCCAGGCGAACGCCACATTCTGGGCACAATCCTTGGCAGTCGTCACTGCAGAGCGGCTGCAACGGCAGTGCGAGGCCGACGGCGTCGATCACGACGGGTTCGAGGTCGATCTCGTCGTCGACGACGTGATAGACCTCCCCCTCCTCCGTGGTCTCTTCCGTGGCGCTGTCCGGGTACGCGAACAGTTCCGTGAGAGTCAGGTCCACCGCGTCGGAGAACGGCTCGAGACATCTCGAGCACTCCCCGACGGTGTCGGCTCGCAACGAACCGGTGACCAGGACCCCCTCGGATACGGCCTCCAACCGGAGATCCAGATCGATCTCCGATCCTTCCTCGATGGCGATCAGGTCGAGACCGATACGCCGTGGCGCCGTCACCACCCGTTCCACGGTGCGCATCGAACCGGGACGACGGCCGAGTTTGACCGTGTCCAGCACGAAGTCCGCGTCCCGACGGGAGCGCGATGAGCTGTGGCGATGGGATGACAACAAACTTCACTTTCGAGAAAAGGGAAACGACAAAGGGCAACCACCCCACGATACGCAATGAGCGCTGTGGAGCCAAATTCGATCGGGAGTTCAGACGCTCAGCGGCGACGCTCGGCGCGGCGGTCGTCGACGTCGTAGTCGGAGGCGTAGTCGGGAACACCCGAACCCGTCCGCAACTGCTGACGGCCCCGCCCCACGGACCGGACGGTGCCGTTGAGGAAGTCCTCGAACTCCGCGAGCTTCGTGTCGACGTACAGGTCGCAGTCCGAGCGGAGACGATCCGATTCGGCGTGCGCGGAGTCGATCACCCGCGCCGACTCTGCGTGGGCGGCCTGGACGACCTCCGTCTGCGAGACGAGCCGCGCCTGCTCGGCCGTGCCCTCCGCGACGGACCTCTCGTAGGACGCCTTGCCCGACTCGATCATGCGATCGGCCTCGGACCGCGCCCGACCAGTGAGTGCGTCGTACTCACGCCGGCCTTCGGCGACGGAGGACTCGGCCTCGGCGCGCGCGTCCGCGACCAACTGCTCGGCGTGCGCGCGGGCCTCGGCCACCATCCGGTCGGCCTGCGCCTTCGCGTCCGCCAGGATGCGGTCGGCGTCGTCGCGGGCGTTCTCGATGGTGGAGTTCGCTTCGGCGTTGGCGCTGGAGACGGTCTTCTCCGCATTGGCGCGGGCGTCCCCCACCAGCTTGTCCTTGTGGTCCAGGACGTCCTGGGCGTCGTCGAGTTCACCGGGAATCGCATCGCGCACGTCGTCCAGCAGTTCGAGGACGTCGCCGCGGGGAACCACGCAGCCGGCGGTCATCGGTACGCCGCGTGCCTCTTCGACAATCGCGACAAGTTCGTCGAGCGCCTCGAAAACCCGGTACACAAGCAACCCCAATCGTCCGTGACCCTCAGCAGGTCGGCGCAGCCTTCCTCGTGCAAGTCTGCACGACCGGACGCCGCGGGTGGGTCCTGGCAGCCGGTGTGTCGGGTATCAGCTGCTCTCGGCGGCGCGCTCGGCGATCCTCGTGAGAAGGCGGGCGTGCACCTTCTCGGGGAGCATGTCGGAGACGTCGCCACCGAAGGTGGCCACTTCCTTCACGAGCGAACTCGACAGGTAGCTGTAGGTGGGGTTGGTCGGGATGAAGAGGGTGTCGACACCACTGAGCTTCTGGTTCATCTGCGCCATCTGCAGCTCGTAGTCGAAGTCGTTGGCACCGCGAAGGCCCTTCACGATCGCCGTGATCCCTTGCTGCTTGGCGTAATCCACCAGCAGGCCGTGCCAGGAGGAGACCCGCACGTTGGGCAGATCAGCGGTCGAGTCTTCGAGCATCTCGATGCGTTCCTCGACGGTGAAGAGGCCACGCTTGTTCTTGTTGACCATGACCGTCACGATGACCTCGTCGAACTGCGCGGCAGCTCTGCCGATCACGTCAAGGTGGCCATTGGTCACAGGGTCGAAGGATCCGGGGCAGACAGCGCCAGTCATGAGTCCAGACCGTAGCAGGTTGCCAACTCGATTCTCGCCTCGCCGTACTTCTTCGCCTTGACGGGCGCGAAGCCGTCGGGCCAGGCCGTCTCGGGCGACCTCGACGACCGCTCGAGCACCACGATCGAGCCGTCACCGACCCAGCCGTTGACCCGCAGGTGACCGAGGACCGTCTGCACCGCCGCATCGTCGACGGCGTACGGCGGATCCGCCATCACCAGGTCATACGGCCGGTCGGCGGTGCCCGCGAGCACCGCAGCCACCGGGGCGCCGCGGACTTCCGCGCCGGGCAGGCCGACCGTCGTCACGTTGTGCTTGATGACGCCCGCCGCCTTCGAGTCGGATTCGACGAGGACGACGCGATCCGCACCCCGGGACAGCGCCTCGAGGCCGAGCGCCCCCGAGCCCGCGTAGAGATCGAGGACGGACGCGCCCTCGAGGTCCATCCTGCTGTGCAGCGCGCTGAACAATGCCTCGCGGACCCGGTCCGAGGTGGGCCGGGTCCCGCTCGGCGGGACCCGCAGGCGTCGACCGCCTGCGAGTCCCGCGATGATCCGAGTCACTCGCTCGCGGACTCCCCCGTCGCCACGACGGCGAGGAGGTCGCCGCCCTCCACCTGCTGGACCGATCCGATGGCCAGCCGGGTGACGGTGCCACCGCGGGGTGCGGTGATGGCCGCTTCCATCTTCATGGCCTCGATGGTGGCGATCGTGTCCCCTGCGGCGACGTGCTGGCCCTCGCTGACCGCGAGGGTCACCACACCGGCGAACGGCGCCGCCACGTGGCCGGGGTTGTTCTTGTCGGCCTTCTCCGCGGCGGGGATCTCACTCGAGATCGACCGGTCACGCACCGACACCGGACGCAACTGCCCGTTGAGGATGGCCATGACGGTGCGGTAGCCCCGCTCGTCGGGTTCGGAGATGGCCTCGAGCCCGATGAGCAGCTCGACACCCTGCGCGAGACGGACCCGGTGCTCGTCGCCGCGGCGCAAACCGTAGAAGAACTGGTTCGCCGACAGCTGCGAGGTGTCGCCGTACTTTTCCCGGTGCTCGAGGAATTCCTTCGTCGGGCCGGGGAACAGCAGCCGGTTCAGCGTCGCGCGGCGTTCCGCGGACGTGCCGGCGAGGGCCTTCTCGTCCTCCGCGGACAGCGGTACCTCGGGCTTGGCGTCGCCGCGGCCCTCGAGTGCCCGGGTGCGGAACGGCTCCGGCCAGCCACCGGGCGGGGTGCCCAGTTCGCCGCGCAGGAACCCGACCACCGAGTCGGGGAGGTCGAACTTCGCGGGGTTCTCCTTGAACTCCTCGGTGGAGGCACCGGAGCCGACGAGGTGCAGGGCGAGGTCGCCGACCACCTTCGACGACGGCGTGACCTTCACAAGGCGGCCGAGCATCCGGTCGGCGGCCGCGTACTTGGCCTCGACCTCCTCGAACTTGTCGCCGAGCCCGAGGGCCACGGCCTGCGTGCGCAGGTTCGACAGCTGACCGCCCGGGATCTCGTGCGTGTAGACCCGCCCGGTGGGGGCGGGCAGCCCGGACTCGAACGGGGCGTAGACCTTGCGGAGCGCCTCCCAGTACGGCTCGAGGTCGCACACCGCCTGCAGATCCAGGCCGGTGTCGTGCTCCGAGTGCGCCGCCGCGGCCACGATCGCCGACAACGCCGGCTGGCTGGTGGTGCCGGCCAGGGCGGCCGAGGCGCCGTCGACGGCGTCCGCGCCGGCCTGCCATGCGGCCAGGTACGTCGCGAGCTGTCCGCCCGGGGTGTCGTGGGTGTGCACGTGCACGGGCAGGTCGAAGTTCTTGCGCAGCGCGGTCACCAGGGTGGTGGCGGCCGGGGCGCGGAGCAGTCCGGCCATGTCCTTGATCGCGATGATGTGCGCACCGGCCTCGACGATCTCCTCCGCCAGGCGCAGGTAGTAGTCGAGGGTGTACAGCTTCTCGTTCGGGTTCGACAGGTCGCCCGTGTAGGACAGGGCGACCTCGGCGACCGAGGTGCCGGTCTCGCGGACCGCGTCAATGGCCGGCCGCATCTGGTCGACGTTGTTGAGGGCGTCGAAGATGCGGAAGATGTCGATGCCGCTGTTGGTGGCCTCCTCGACGAACGCCCGCGTCACCTTCTCCGGGTACGGGGTGTACCCGACGGTGTTCCGGCCGCGCAGCAGCATCTGCAGGCAGATGTTGGGCACGGCCTCACGCAGCGCCGACAGCCGGTACCAGGGGTCCTCGTGCAGGAACCGCAACGCCACGTCGTAGGTGGCACCGCCCCACGCCTCGATCGAGAGCAGTTCCGGCGTCATCCGGGCGACATGCCCGGCGACGTCGAGCAGACCGCTGGTGCGCACGCGGGTCGCGAGCAGCGACTGGTGGGCGTCGCGGAACGTGGTCTCGGTGACCGCGAGCGCCTTCTGCTCCCGCAGTGCCTTGGCGAATCCCTCCGGCCCGAGGGCGAGGAGCTTCTGGCGGCTGCCGTCCTGCGGCGGGGCGGACAGATCGATCTGGGGCAGCTTGTCGCGCGGGTACACCGACGACGGCCGCTCGCCGTGCGGCTTGTTGACCGTCACGTCGGCGAGGTAGGACAGGATCTTGGTGCCACGGTCGGCGGAGCTGCGCAGCGTGAGCAGCTCGGGGCGCTCCTCGATGAACGAGGTGGTGACCCGTCCCGCCTTGAAATCGGGGTCGTCGAGCACGGCCTGCAGGAACGGGATGTTCGTCGACACCCCGCGGATGCGGAACTCGGTGACCGCGCGGCGGGCCCGGGCCACGGCGGTTTCGAGGTCGCGGCCGCGGCAGGTGAGCTTGACGAGCATCGAATCGAAGTACGCGCCCACCTCGGCGCCGAGGGTGGCACCGCCGTCGAGACGGATGCCCGCACCGCCCGGGGTGCGGTACGCGGTGATCCGGCCGGTGTCCGGACGGAACCCGTTGGCCGGGTCCTCGGTGGTGATGCGGCACTGCAACGCCGCACCGCGGAGCTTGATCTTGTCCTGGCTCAGGCCCAGATCGGCGAGGGTCTCCCCCGACGCGATCCGCAGCTGCGACTGCACGAGGTCGACGTCGGTGACCTCTTCGGTGACGGTGTGCTCGACCTGGATGCGCGGGTTCATCTCGATGAACACGTGGTTGCCGCGGGTGTCGAGGAGGAACTCGACGGTGCCCGCACAGGAGTAGTTGATCTCCTTCGCGAACGCGACGGCGTCTGCGCAGATCTTCGCCCGCAGCTCTTCCGGAAGGTTCGGGGCCGGTGCGAGTTCGATGACCTTCTGGTGGCGACGCTGCAGCGAGCAGTCCCGCTCGAACAGGTGGATGACGTTGCCCTGACCGTCGGCCAGGATCTGGACCTCGATGTGCCGCGGGTCGACGACGGCCTGCTCGAGGAACACCGTCGGATCACCGAACGCCGATTCGGCCTCGCGGGCAGCGGCCTCGATGGACTCCTTCAGCTGCGCGCGCTCGGCGACCCGGCGCATGCCGCGGCCACCGCCGCCGGCGACGGCCTTCACGAACAGCGGGAACTGCATGGTCTCGGCCGCGGCCAGCAACTCGTCCACATCGGCGGACGGCTGCGACGACGCCAGCACCGGCAGACCGGCAGCCTTCGCCGCGGCGATCGCGCGTGCCTTGTTGCCAGTGAGCTCGAGCACCTCGGCGGAGGGACCGACGAACGTGATGCCCGCTTCGGCGCACGCGGCGGCGAGATCCGGGTTCTCGGAAAGGAAGCCGTAGCCGGGGTAGATGGCGTCGGCGCCTGCCTGCTTGGCCGCGGAGACGATCTCATCGACGGAGAGGTACGCCCGAACCGGGTGTCCCTCCTCGCCGATCTGATAACTCTCATCGGCCTTCAGACGGTGGATCGAGTTCCGATCCTCGTACGGGAACACCGCAACCGTTCCAGCACCTAGTTCGTAGGCGGCACGGAAAGCGCGGATCGCAATTTCGCCACGGTTGGCGACCAGGACTTTGGAGAACATTGGAGCAAACTACCCCGCCGAAGACGGCCGTGGAGAACAGGCATCCCACATTGCAAGATTCTCCGCAAACTTCACAAAGACGCCCCTGACGTGTGCGAATTCTGCAACAGACCCGAAACAGACGTGCGAAGTTCTCACGTTTTCTCCAAATATTCGATGCGGTCGGCGTCGAGCGCCGACGTCACCATCGCCGACAGCCCCGGGTGATTTTCGAGCCGCGGATCGTCGGCGATCACCGACCGCGCGAACTCGGACGCCGCCGCGATGACGTCCTCGTGGCCGAGCAGCGACAACAGCCGCAGCGTGGACGTCGTGCCCGACTGCGCCGCACCGAGGATGTCGCCCTCGCGGCGGGTGGCGAGGTCGAGTTGCGCGAGTTCGAAGCCGTCGTTGGTCGACGCGACGTTCGACAGTCGCTCGTAGGCGGGGCCGCCCGGGTTCATTTCGGTGACGAGAATGCAGAGCCCCTGGTGTTTGCCGCGGCCGACGCGTCCGCGCAACTGGTGCAGCTGACTGACACCGAACCGGTCCGCGTCGACGATCACCATGATCGTCGCGTTGGGGACGTCGACGCCGACCTCCACCACCGTGGTGCACACGAGGACGTCGATGTCTCCGGCCGTGAAGTCGCGCATCACCGCGTCCTTCTCGTCCGCGGGCAGCCTGCCGTGCAGCAGTCCCACCCGCAGGTCGGCCATGATGTCGCCGCTCAGTTCCTCGAACACGTCGACGGCGGACTTCGTCTCGGGCGCCTTCTCGTCGAACGTGTCCTCACCGTCGCCCTTCTCGCCGTCGCCGATCCGTGAGCACACCACGTACGCCTGCCGCCCGTCGGCCACGTCCTCGCGGATCCGTTCCCACGCCCGCGCGACCCACTGCGGCTTCTGGGACGCGGGTACCACACTGCTCTTGATCGGGGAACGTCCCTTCGGCAGCTGGCGCAGCGTCGACACCTCCAGATCGCCGAGCACCGTCATCGCGATGGTGCGGGGAATCGGCGTCGCCGTCATCACCAGCAGGTGCGGGCTCAGCCCCTCCCGCGCCCTCGACCGCAGCCGGTCACGCTGCTCGACACCGAACCGGTGCTGCTCGTCGACGACCACCATCCCGAGGTTGAAGAATTCGACGTTGTCCTGGATGAGGGCGTGCGTCCCGATGACGATTCCGGCGTCGCCGGTGATCGCCTCGTTCAAGGCCGTCCGTTTGGCGGCAACGCCCATCGACCCCGTCAGCAGCGCCACCCGCGTCGCCTTCTCGTGCGCCCCGAGTTCACCGGCGGTCGCGAGGGAGCCGAGCATCGCCCGCAGCGATCGGGCGTGCTGCGTGGCGAGTACCTCGGTGGGTGCGAGCAGCGCGCACTGGTAGCCGGCGTCGACCACCTGCAGCATGGCACGCAGGGCCACGATCGTCTTGCCCGAACCGACCTCACCCTGCAGCAGCCTGCTCATCGGGTGCGGTTGCGCCAGATCGGCGGAGATCTCGTCGGCGACCGAGTGCTGACCGTCGGTGAGCTGGAAAGGGAGCATGCTCTCGAACACGTCCGCGATCCCACCGGGCACGGGCGGGCACGCCGGTGCGACCCGCTCGGCGTTGTCGTGGCGGCGACGGGCGAGCACCAGTTGCAGCGCGGTCGCCTCGTCGAACCGCAGTCGGTCGTGGGCGTTCTCGACGTCCTCGCGGGTGTCGGGCAGGTGGACCGACCGCAGGGCTTCGTCGAGTCCGATCAGGTCCCGTTCGGCCCTGATGTTCTCCGGTAGCGGGTCGTCGACGTGGTCGAGCTGGTCCAGGATCTGGCGGACGCATTTCATGATCGTCCAGCTCTCCACATCCCGGGTGGCGGGGTAGAGCGGGATCAGCGCGCGGTCGAACACCGACATGTCGACCCCGGCTCCGGCTTCCTGTGACGCCCGGGCGATGCCCGCGAGGTCCCCGGCGCCGCGGATCCGGCCGACGTTCACGACGGGGTCCTCGCTGCCCGCGCGCGGTTCGGGAAGGACGAGGTAGCTGGGGTGGGTGAGGCTCCATTTGCTGCGGAAGTACTTCACCGTTCCCGAGAACATCGCGCGCACGCCGGGCTTGATCACGTGCTTGACCTTCTGCGGGCTGAAGAAGGTGACGTCAACGTTCTGGGTGTCGGTCGACAGGACCACCTTGAGCATGCTGCCCGGCCGGTTCTTCATCTTCACGACGGCCGCGGACGTGACCCGGGCGATGATCGTGATGTGCTCGCCCTCCGGCGGGTCCTTCTCGGCGAGTTCCCGGCCCTGGGAGGCGTACCGGTGCGGGTAGTGCCGCAGCAGGTCCTCGACCGTGCGGATGTCGAACGCCTCCTCGAGCGCATCGGCTGTCTTCTTCCCCAGCAGATGATCGAGCCGGTCGGACAATGTGGCCATCGAATTCCTCATTCCACCCCGAGTTGCAACAGATCTCCAGGTTGTCCTCCGTGGTAGATCATCACCTCGACGCCGGGGTGCCTCTGCGAGATGTGATCGGCCAGTTCGGTGTCGAGCCCCTCGGGCGCTTCCGAGCCCATCAGGAGTGTCACCAGTTCTCCACCCGCCCCGAGGACGAGGTCGACGAGCCGTCGCCCGGCGGCGACCGCGTCCGGTTCGATGACGATCACCTCGTGACCCATCAGTCCGATGCCGTCGCCCGGTTCGCAGGTGCCCACGTAGGTGAGGGCACGTTCGCGGGCGATCCGCAGCGACCCCCAGCGGGTGGCGGCGGCGGCCTCGGACATCGCGAAGGCGTCGTCCACCGCCTCGCGCCCGGGATCGTGCACCGCCAGGGAGGCGAGTCCCTGCACCATCGCGGACGTCGCGAGCAACAGGACCTCGTGCCGGGCGTCGCGCGCCGCGGCGCTGACCGCGACGAGTTCCTGCGCCGTCAGCGCGCCGTTGGGGAGGACGAGCACCTCGGTGCGTCCCATCTGCCGGATGACGCCGAGGAGCTGGGCGCGGGTGACGGGGGCGTCGTCGCAGCGCAGGATAGTCGCGCCCTCGCTCGCGAACAGTTCGGCGGCGCCGTCCCCGGCCACGACGGCGACGATTCCCCGCTCGCCCTGATCGGGCCGGGTGCGGACCGGCGGAAAGAGCAGCCCCTGGTCCCGCGCGTCCACGAGGAAACTGCTGACCCGGATTCCGTGGATGCGACCCGCCGCGAGTCCGGCTTCCACGGCCGCGCCCGCGTCCGTGCAGTGCACGTGCACCGACCAGCCGCCACCGCCGTCGCCGACGATCACGATCGAATCCCCGAGGTCGTTCAGCGCGCTGCGCAGCCCCGCCATCCGGGCCTCGTCGGACTCCGCGACCAGGTACATCACCTCGAAGTCCTGGTCCGCGCCCTCGTCGCAGTCGGGTCCGGGTCCCGGATGCGCGTGCGCTGCCTGCGGCGCGGCGACGGAAACGGGTTCGGCGCGCCGCGCAGACGGGGTGCGCCGCGGAACGTGGAGTGCGATCGGCGGACGATCCGGCGGCGCACCCGTCACGGCGGTGACGAGCGCGTCGAGGATCACCACGAGTCCGAGTCCGCCCGCATCGACGACGCCTGCGGTGCCCAGCACCTCGAGTTGCGACGGTGTCCTGGTGAGCGCGGCGGCCGCCGCGTCGGCTGCCGCCCGGGCGGTGTCCGCGATCGGCGCCTCGTCCGGGAACTCCGCCGCCGCGTCGGCGGCGCAGCGCAGCACGGTGACGATGGTCCCCTCCACCAGATAGCTCACCGCGTCCGTCACCAGGTTGGTGGCCATCAGCAGTCCGGTCCTGACCGTCCGGGTGTCCACGGCCGAGGCGACAGCCGCTTCCGCGACCCCCCGCAGCACCTGGGACAGGATCACCCCGGAGTTCCCGCGCGCGCCGGCGACCGCACCCCGCGCCAGGGCGATCGCCACCTGCCGGACGTCCTTGGTGCCACCGTCGGCGCCCGCGTACTCGTCGATCGCACCCAGCGCCGCACGCATCGTGAACAGCAGATTGGTGCCCGTGTCCGAGTCCGGGATCGGAAAGACGTTGAGGCTGTTGATCTCCTCGCACCGCCGTTCCAGTCCGGCGACGGCGGTCCGCGCCCACGACTCGAGGACTCGACCGTCCATCGGGAGCTCAGGGGCCACTGTCGTCCTCTCCGGCCGGGGAATGGGAAGGTGCCGCCAGACTAGTCGGGGGACGGTGATCGGGCCCGCGGTCCGAGCCGTTCGGGACCGGGTTTGGCCATTCCCCACTCGAGCGGCTACTCTTGCACGGTTGCCTCGTTACGGGCGCACTTGCTGTGCCCTGTTTCCACGAGGCCAGCAAATTTCACAGTTCACTATCTTGAAGGAGTTCGCGACTATGGCTGCCGTCTGCGACGTATGCGCCAAGGGGCCCGGCTTCGGTAAGTCGGTCTCGCACTCGCACCGGCGTACCAACCGTCGCTGGAACCCGAACATTCAGACTGTTCGTGCCGAGGTTGCCCCCGGAAACACCCGGAAGGTCAACGTCTGCACGTCCTGCCTGAAGGCTGGAAAGGTTGCTCGGGGCTGACCCGACGCTGCGTGCGATGTCACTGCGCCCCCGACACTTCGGTGTCGGGGGCGCAGTTCTTTTGTGCCGCGACTGCGACCCGATTCGGCATCGTCGCAGCGCATCGGGGCACGTCGGGCACCGGCAGGGGCCCACGTAAGGTGCAACGGTGACTTCTCTCGATGGATTCAGCAAAGTACAGCTCGAAGACGGCGTCCTGCGCGTCACGATCGCGACGGCGGAGAACGGCACCTCGCTGGACGGCGAGGGTCTGGTGCAGGGTGCCCGCGCACTCGAAGCGGTCGGTGACCGGATCGGCAGCGTCCTCCTCGTCGGTGAGGGCCCGAACTTCTGCGCGGGCGGCAACGTCCGCGCCTTCGCGTCCGCACCGGTGCGCAGCGAGTGCGTCGCCGAGGTGGCGGGCGTCTTCCACGCCTTCGTCCGGGCACTCGACGCCGTGACCGTTCCGGTGATCGCCGGTGTCCACGGCTGGGCGGCGGGCGCAGGCATGAGCCTCGTCTGCCTCACGGACGTCGCGATCGGCGGCCCCGGCACCAAGCTGCGCCCCGCCTACCCGTCGATCGGCTACACGCCGGACGGCGGCATGTCCTGGACGCTCCCACGCATCGTCGGCGACGCCCGTGCGCGGGAGATCCTGATCACCGACGCCGTTCTCAGCGGTGACGAGGCCGTCCGCCTCGGCATCCTCAGCCGCCTCGTCGGCGACGACGTCGTCCAGGACGAGGCGCTCCGGCTCGCCCGCACCCTCGCGGCAGGCCCGACGTCGGCGTACTCGGGGATCAAGACACTCGTGCGCGATTCGCGGTCTCGCACACTCGCCGAGCAACTCGACGCGGAGGCCGAGTCGATCGCCGCCGCGGCCGACAGCCCGGTGGGACGCGAGGGCGTCGACGCGTTCATCGAGAAGAGGCGTGCCGATTTCGCGTCGGTGAAGGAAGCGCGGGACTGACGAAGTCGTACGAGCCGTCCCGGCGGCGGCTTACGGCAGTTGCCAGTTCACCGGTTCCGCGCCCAGGCTGTCGAGGAGTTCGTTCGCGCGGCTGAACGGCCGCGAACCGAAGAATCCGCGCGACGCCGACAGTGGTGAGGGGTGCGCCGACTCGATGGTCGGCACGTCGCCGAGCATCGGTTTCAGGGTGGACGCGTCCCGGCCCCACAGAATCGCGACGAGGGGTTCGGGGCGCGCAACGAGGGCGCGAATGGCCTGTTCGGTGACCGCCTCCCAGCCCTTCTTCCGGTGCGAGGCCGGGAGTCCCGGCTGCACGGTGAGAACCCTGTTCAGCAGGAGCACGCCCTGACGGGACCACGGGGTGAGGTCGCCGGTGGTCGGCGTCTGGTAGCCGAGGTCCTTGCTGTACTCGGTGAAGATGTTGCCGAGGCTGCGCGGAACCGGCCTCACCTCCGGAGCCACCGAGAAGCTGAGTCCGACGGCGTGACCGGGTGTGGGGTACGGGTCCTGGCCGACGATCAGGACCTTCACCTCGGAGAACGGGTGGGTGAAGGCCCTCAGGACGTTCTCGCCGGCGGGGAGGTACTCACGACCGTCGGCGATTTCCGCGCGCAGGAAGTCGCCCATCTCCGTGATCCGTCCGGACACCGGCTCGAGTGCCTCGGCCCATCCGGCCTCGACGAGGTCCGACAGCGGCGCCGCCATCAGTCGAGCCTGCGCAGCGACTCGCGGTAGTAGGCCGCGTTGGCGGCATACATCTTCACGTTCCTGTCGAGGTGCCCCTCGGGGACCTCGTAGTTCTGCCGGATCTTCGCGGGGACGCCGAGCGCCATGCTCCGCGGCGGAACCTCGAACTTGAACGGGACGACGGCGCCTGCTCCGACGATCGACCCTTCGCCGATGACCGAACCGTTGAGCACGATCGAACCGGACGCGATCAGGCAGTGGTCGCCGATCGTCGATCCCTCGATGTGCGCCGCGTGGCCGACGACGCATCCCGAGCCGATGACGGTGGGATCGAAGACCGTGCAGTGGATCACGGTGCCGTCCTGGATGTTGGTGTCGGCGCCGACGGTGATGGTGCCGTAGTCGGCGCGGAGCACGGCCTGCGGCCACACCGAGGTTCCCGCCGCCAGGGTCACGTTTCCGATCACCACGGCGTCGGGGTGGACGTAGGCGGCCGGATGGATGTCGGGTTCGCGGTCCCCGAGCGCGTAGATAGCCATGCGTGCAACCTATACCGCGAAACTCTGCCAGCCGCCGGCCCCCGGCCAGGTCTCGCCGTCGACCGAGATGCCGGACCCGTCGTGGACGACGCCGATCCGGGTCCACCCCGCCGGGAGCGGGACGTCGGCGGGGAAGGTGGCGGTGAAGCCGTGGTCCTCTCCCCCGGTGAGCACCCATTCCCAGTGGTCGGTGCCGAGACTCTTCGCCGCGGACACCAGTTCGGGTGACACGCTCATGTCGGATCGGGTGAGCGACATCCCGACTCCGGACGCGTCGCAGATGTGGCCGAGATCGGCGAGGAGCCCGTCGGAGATGTCGGTCATCGCGTGCACACCGCCGTCTGCGGCGGCCCATGCCGCGGCATACGGCGGGGTGGGGACGCGGTGCGCGGCGAGAAGGTCAGGGAAGTCCGCGGATCCGCCGAGCAGCAGCGCGAGACCGGCGGCCGATCGGCCGAGTTCCCCGGCCACCGCGACCACGTCACCCGGCCGCGCGCCCGACCGCCGGATCGGATTCCTGCCACCGAGATCACCGAGGACGGTGACGGAAATCACGACCTGTCCGGCCTGCACCAGATCCCCGCCCACGACACCGGCTCCGAGTTCCTCGGCGCTCTCACCGATCGCCGCGGAGATGCCGTCCGCCACGTCGATCGGCGTGTCCGGCGGCAGGCCGAGGGACACCAGGAAGGCAGTCGGTCGCGCACCCATCGCCGCGACGTCGGCGGCGTTCTGGGCCACCGCCTTGCGACCGATGTCTCGCGGCGAAGACCAGTCGAGTCGAAAATGCCTGTCCTGCACCAGCATGTCGGCGGACACCGCCACCCGCCCGTCGGCCGCGCGGACGAGGGCGGCGTCGTCTCCGGGTCCGATCAGGGTGGTCGGGGGCTGCACCCGACCCTCCACCGCTCGGCCGATGACGGCGAATTCGCCGACGTCGGCGACGGTGCGGGGCGGAGTCGGGTCCGGGGAATCCGTCGGTGTGATGGTGTGCCTCCAGGCGCGCCGTAGTGTCGGGTGACCCGCGCGACGGCCGTGGGTCCGGTCGACGGAATGTGCGCCTGCGGTACCTTTTAGCTGTTGCCGGGACTACTCGGCACGTGACCGATCAGCGCGCCGAAGCACCCGCGACTCTACCGAGACACCTGCGGGGCGGAACAGGGAAGGGCCGGAGCGAGAGTGCAAGCGTTCATCCTGATCCAAACCGAGGTCGGCAAGGCTGCGGCGATCGCGACCGAGATCGCGAAGATCACCGGAGTGCGGACGGCCGAGGACGTGGTCGGACCGTACGATGTCATCGTGCGGGTGTCCGCGGACGACGTCGCTCCCGTCGTCAAGGAGATCCGTGAGGTCGCCGGCATCACCCGCACCCTCACCTGCGACGTCCCCGAAAAGTCTGCGAACAAGAACTGAGCATGTCCGATCCCGAACCCGAACAGAACACGTCCGACGGCACTTCCGGCCCGGCTCCCGCGGAGCGACGGAATCCGGCGCTCATCGCGACGGCCGTGGCACTGCCCGTTGCCCTGATCATCGGCATCGTCGTCGCCGCGGTCTTCGCCGGACGAAACCCGGCCAAGGAACCCGTGTCGCTGGGGCCCGTGCCCGCGCCGGCGTCCGGTTCCGCGGAGTGCGCCGCCCTGATGGCGGGCCTCCCCGACGCGCTGGGCGACTACACCCGGGCGGAACTCACCGAACCCGCACCCGAGGCGACCGCCGCGTGGCAGCCTGCCGAGGGCGAACCCCTCGTGCTGCGGTGCGGCCTGGACCGTCCCGCGGAGTTCGATCAGGCGTCACCGCTGCAGGTGATCGACGGGGTGCAGTGGTTCGAGATCTCCGGTGCGAGCGCCGGAATCGACGCGAGCAGCTATTTCGCCGTCGACCGCGGCGTGTACGTCGGACTCACCGTTCCCACCGGGGTCGGCCCGACGCCGCTCCAGGACATCTCCGGTGCGGTGTCGCAGGCGCTGCCGCAGAAGCCGCTCGATCCGGCGCCGGTCGCGAATCCCTGAGCGCCGGACCGCCGTTTCGCTACCGCAGGCCGGTGCCGCGGGCGAGGGCGGTGTCGACGAGGGTCGAGACGAGGGTCCCGTAGTCGACGCCCACCGCGTCCCACATGCGCGGGTACATCGAGATCGACGTGAATCCCGGCATCGTGTTGATCTCGTTGATCACCGGGCCGTCTTCCGTGACGAAGAAGTCGACGCGTGCGAGTCCCTGGCAGTCGAGCGCGGAGAATGCGCGCACCGCGAGTTCGCGGATCTCGTCGCTGACCGAGTCCTCGAGTTTCGCGGGCACGTCGAACTCGCACACGTCGTCGAGGTATTTGCTGTCGAAGTCGTAGAACGCCTCGTCGTCTTCGTCGGTGCCTTCCGGCATCCGGATCTCGGCGATGACGCTGGCCCGCACTTCGCCGTCCGGGAACTCGAGGACTCCGCACTCGACCTCGCGGCCGTGGATCCCCGATTCGATGATCACCTTGGGGTCGTGCCTGCGGGCATGGGTGATGGCGTCGTCGAGTGCGGCCCAGTTGGCCACCCGGGTGATGCCGATGGACGACCCGCCGCGGGCAGGTTTCACGAACACCGGGAGGTGGAGGCGGGACTTCTGTTCGTCGGTCAGTGTGGCGGTGCCGGGACGCAGGACGACCTGGAACCCGGTCGGCAGGCCTTCTGCGGCGAGCAGCTTCTTCGTGAATTCCTTGTCCATGCCTGCCGCGCTCGCGAGCACGCCGGGACCGACGTACGGGACACCGGCGAGTTCGAGCAGGCCCTGGATGGTGCCGTCCTCGCCGTAGGCGCCGTGCAGGACTGGGAAGACGACGTCGACGGACGCCAGGATCTTGCCCGCTTCGCCGTCGTCGAGGGCGACGAGGTCGCCGGACCGCGTCGGATCGGCGGTGAGCGCCAGCGCGGACCCGTCGGCATCGACGCTGGGCAGCGCCCGGCCGCGGATGGACAGCGTCTCGGGGTCGGTGGAGCCGAGAACCCACGAGCCCTCGGTGGTGATGCCGATCGGCACCACCTCGTACCGTTCCGGGTCGAGGTTCCTCAGGACGCTTCCGGCCGACACACAGGACACGGAATGCTCGTTGCTGCGGCCACCGAAAATGACGGCTACCCGGGTACGCGGTTTACTCACGACACAAACCGTACCGTCGCCGTGACCCACTCACCGCACCCACCTCTCCTCAATTTTCTTGGCCAACCTCAGGACACGACGGGCGGCACGCACGTCACAATGCGGACAATGCGCTCTCGAGATCGGCGACGAGGTCGTCGGTGTCCTCGATTCCACAGGAGAGCCGCACGAACCCGTCGGGCACGGGGTCACCCCATCGGGCCCGGCGGTCGGCGGTTGTGTGGATACCGCCGAAACTCGTCGCCGGTACGAGGAGGTCGCTGCCGGCCACGAGCCGGTGGAACTGTTCGGCGGAGTCCACCTCGAACGTCACCAGCCCGCCGAACCGGCTCATCTGCCCGGCGGCGACGGCATGCGCGGGATCACCGGGCAGCCCCGGGTACCGGACGCGGTGGGCCGCCGGGTGCGTCTCCAGCACGGCCGCGAGCGCCAGGGCGTTGGCGCATTGCCGCTCGAATCGCAGCCCTGCCGTTCCGAGGCTCCGGTGGGCGAGCCACGTCTCGAACGGGCCCAGCACCGTGCCCGACAGCGCCCTCTCGCGTTCCATGCCGGCCAGGAAGTCGGCGTCCGACGCGGCGATGTACCCCATGAGCAGATCGCTGTGTCCGCTCAAAGTCTTTGTACCGCTGGCGACTACCACGTCTGCACCCAGCTCGAGCGGTTGCTGGCCGAGCGGGGTGGCGGTCGTGTTGTCCACCACGAGAACGGCGCCCGCGTTCGCGCACTGCTCGGACACGATCCGCAGATCCACCACGTCCAGGGACGGGTTGGCCGGCGTCTCGGCCACCACGACCGTCGTCCCCTCGGCGGAGGCCAGCAGCGCGTCGGCCGCCTCGCCGGCCATGTCGGCGGTCCGCAGTTCGTGCACGGTGATGCCCATCGGCTCCAGACGCTCCCGCGCGTACGCGCGCACCTGGTAGTAGCCGTCGGACGGCACGACGACGGTGTCGCCTGCGGTGAGCAGACTCCGCAGCACGACGGTGATCGCCGACATCCCAGAGCCGACGACGAGCGCGCCTGCGGCGCCCTCGAGCGTCGCCAGTGCCGATTCGAGGTCGCGCCAGCCCGGGTTGGAGGCGCGCGCATAGGTATCGGATTCACTCCCCTCGTCCGCACTCAGCTGGTAGGGCGCCGCGAAGACCGGACCCCTCTGCATTGGCGAACCGGGAATCTGTTCTGCTGCAACAGCTTTGACGCATCGGGTCGAATCACCACTCACGGCTTCACTCCGGCTTCGTGCGGCGGCCGAGCAACTGACCGATAGCGTCCTGCACCACGAGACCCTCGTGGCACACCCGGTGCACCGCATCGGTCAGCGGCATCTCGACGTCGTAACTGGCGGCCAGGGCACGCACCGACGAGCACGATTTGACGCCCTCGGCGACCTGACCGTGGGTGGCCGCCTGGGCGCTCTCGATCGATCCGCCCTGACCGAGACGCTCGCCGAACGACCGATTCCGGGACAGGGGCGACGTGCACGTGGCGACCAGATCGCCCACCCCGGCGAGACCCGCGAGAGTGGCGGGTTTCGCACCGAGCGCAACGCCGAGCCGGATGATCTCGGCGAGACCGCGAGTGATGATGCTCGCAATCGTGTTCTCGCCCAAACCGATCCCCGATGCCATACCGCAAGCGAGGGCGATGACGTTCTTGCAGGCGCCGCCGATCTCGCACCCGATGACATCCGAATTCGTGTACGGCCGGAAGTATCCGGTGGCCGAGGCCTTCTGCAGTTCCAGCGCCCGCGTCGAATCCGTGCACGCGACGACCGTGGCGGCCGGCTGACCGATCGCGATCTCCCGTGCCAGATTGGGCCCGGACAGGACGGCGACGCGCCCCGGATCCGCCCCGGTGACCTGAATGATCACCTGACTCATCCGCATGAGGGTGCCGGTCTCGATGCCCTTCGCGAGACTCAGCATCGTCGCGTTCGCGGGGATCATCGGACTCCAGACCTGCAAGTTGTCGCGCAGGGACTGCGACGGCACCGCGAGGACGACGATGTCGGCGCCGTCGAGCGCGGCCCGCGCGTCGTCCGTTGCGGTCAACGACGGAGGCAGGGCAATGCCCGGCAGGTAGTCCTCGTTCTCGTGCCGCGACACGATCGACTCGGCGACCTCGGCGCGTCGCGCCCACATGGTGACATCGGTCCCGGCGTCGGCCAGAACCTTCGCAAATGCAGTCCCCCATGAACCCGCTCCCAGTACCGCAGCCTTGCTCACACAGCCCCCTCGTCGTTCGTTACCCGATGCGCCGCCCACAGTATTGCCGATGCCGAGGTCGAGCGCCGCTCCGCTACCGAACTCGTCCGCTGCTCAGCCGCGATCCGGGCGTCCGGCGCACCACCCCGCGCGGGCTGGCAAGATATCCGCATGAGCACAGCGACCCGATCCGTGGCGCCGCGCGCGCACGTACTCGTCGCGGTGAAGGAACTCCACGCGGCCAAGACGCGGCTGTCGGGCGTCTTCGACACGAACGACCGCACCGGACTGGTGCTGTCGATGTTGCGCGACACCCTGTCCGTCGTCAGCGATGTCGCGACAGTCGTCGGTGTCACCGTGGTCACGCCGGATCCCGCGGTGGCCCGGCTCGCACGCAGCGTCGGCGCGAACGTCTACGCCGACCCCGCCCCCGTCGCCGCCGAAAGCCGGTCGGACGAGGGCGGCACCGAGCACGGTCTCAACGCGGCCCTGGCCGCGGCGGCCGAGCACGTCCGCCGCAACGAGAGCGGAGTCGACGTCGTCGCACTGCAGGCTGACCTTCCGTCACTGCGCGGCGGCGAATTCGGCGAAGCACTCGCCGCGGCGAGAACCGGCGGCAGGTCGGTGGTCGTCGATCATCACGGCACCGGAACGGCCGCACTCTTCTCCTGCGACCCGGCGATTCCCCTCGATCCCCGGTTCGGACCGGGATCGGCGAAACGGCATCTCGACTCCGGGGCGCGTCCTCTCGACGGCCACTGGCCGGGGCTGCGGACCGACGTCGACACCGCCGACGATCTCGATGCCGCGCAGGCTCTCGGCGTCGGACCTGCGACGCGAGCAGCACTCGACGCGCTCGAACACACCGCGCCCTCGCGCTGCGGAAACGAGTAGCCCGCGCACGCCGTGTGAATTTGCCCCATCGATTGTCCGCGGCCGAATTCTCGAGGGATGATCGTGGGGTGAGCAACCGAGAAGCACTCGATCACCCGGCCGACGTCGACGGAAAGAACGGAACCGGCGACGGCATCGTCACTGCCAACCCCACGAACGTTCCGATGGCTCCCCCCGCCGCGACGAGTGCCCTCACGAGCGCGTTGACGGACGGGCTCCCCGAAGATCGTTACCTCAACCGTGAACTCAGTTGGCTCGATTTCAACGCCCGGGTGCTCGCCCTCGCCGAGGACACGTCGCTGCCGCTGCTCGAGCGCGCCAAATTCCTCGCCATCTTCGCATCCAATCTGGACGAGTTCTTCATGGTCCGGGTCGCGGGACTCAAGCGCCGCGACGAGACCGGCCTGTCCGTGCGATCCGCCGACGGCCTCTCCCCTCGCGAGCAACTCTCGCTGATCGCGACCCGCACCCAGGAGATCTCGGAGAAGGCCGCACGGGTGTTCCTCGACTCCGTTCGTCCTGCGCTTGCCGCCGAAGGGATCTCCATCATCGGATGGGACGAACTCACCGACGACGACCGCGAGCGACTGTCGGTGCATTTCCAGGACCAGATCTTCCCCGTGCTCACCCCGCTCGCCGTCGATCATGCCCACCCGTTCCCCTACATCAGCGGCCTGAGTCTCAACCTCGCCGTGACGGTGAAGGATGCGCTCACCGGTGGCGAACACTTTGCGAGGGTCAAGGTTCCGGACAACGTGGGAAGGTTCGTCCGCGTCCGCCGCGACGAGACACCGTCCTCCATCGACGCGTTCCTGCCCCTGGAAGATCTGATCTCCGCTCACCTCGACATGCTGTTCCCGGGCATGGAGATCGTCGAGCACCATGCCTTCCGCATCACGCGCAACGCCGATTTCGAGGTCGAGGAAGACCGCGACGAGGACCTCCTGCAGGCCCTCGAGCGTGAGTTGGCCCGCCGCCGCTTCGGTTCCCCCGTGCGACTCGAGGTCGCGGACGACATGACCGAGCACATGCTCGAACTTCTCCTGCGCGAACTCGACGTCGATCCCGGCGACGTCATCCAGGTGCCCGGACTGCTGGATCTGTCGTGCCTCTGGCAGGTATACGCGGTCGACCGGCCCGCCCTCAAGGACGCACCGTTCGTGCCCGCAACGCATCCGGCGTTCGGCGAGCGGGAAACACCCAAGAGCGTCTTCTCGACCCTCCGCGACGGCGACGTCCTGGTCCACCACCCGTACGACTCGTTCTCCACGAGCGTGCAGCGTTTCATCGAGCAGGCAGCCGCCGACCCGCAGGTGCTGGCGATCAAGCAGACCCTCTACCGCACGTCCGGCGACTCCCCCATCGTCGACGCATTGATCACCGCCGCCGAGGCGGGCAAACAGGTTGTGGCACTGGTCGAGATCAAGGCGCGGTTCGACGAGCAGGCGAACATCAAGTGGGCCCGCAAGCTCGAACACGCGGGTGTGCACGTGGTGTACGGGCTGGTCGGGCTCAAGACCCACTGCAAGACGTGCCTCGTCGTCCGCCGCGAAGGGTCCACCATCAGGCGTTACTGCCACATCGGCACCGGCAACTACAACCCGAAGACGGCCCGGCTGTACGAAGACATCGGTCTGCTCACCGCGGCACCGGAGATCGGCGCCGACCTCACCGACCTGTTCAATTCGCTCACCGGCTACTCACGGAAGACGCAGTATCGCAACCTTCTCGTCGCGCCGTACGGTGTGCGCCGGGGCATCATCGAGCGGATCGACGGTGAGATTGCGCGCAAGCTTCGCGGCGAAGACGCCGGAATCCTCCTGAAGGCCAACGCCTTGGTCGACGAACAGGTGATCGACGCGCTCTATCGCGCGTCCAAGGCCGGTGTGCCCGTCGAGATCGTCGTGCGTGGCATCTGCGCCCTCAAGCCCGGAGTTCCCGGACTGAGCGAGAACATCCACGTCCGGTCGATCCTCGGCCGTTTCCTCGAGCATTCGCGAGTCTTCCATTTCCGCGGCGCCGACGAATACTGGATCGGCAGCGCAGACATGATGCACCGCAACCTCGACCGACGCGTCGAGGTCATGGCGCAGGTGAAGGATCCTCGCCTCACCGCTCAGATCGGCGAGATCGTCGATTCGGCGCTCGATCCCGTCACCCGGTGCTGGGTGCTCGGACCCGACGGCCGGTGGGTTCCGTCGCCGGCGCACGGCGAGGAGGTTCGCGACCACCAGGAGGCCATGATGCGTAAAAGAATGGGCACCGGATCCTGATCGCGGCGTACCCGCGGCAGTAGGGAAGGAACTCGGTGAGCAGCACACCCGGCAAACCGGTCAAAGCCAATATCTTCGCGGCGGGAGCAGTGCTGTGGCGAAAGTCTCCCGAGAATCCCGACGAGATCGAGATCGCGGTCATTCACCGGCCCAAATATGAGGACTGGTCTTTTCCCAAGGGAAAACTCGACCCCGGCGAAACCGCGGTGGTGGCAGCACTGCGCGAGGTGGAAGAAGAGACGGGTATTCGCGCGCGCCTCGGCAGGCATCTCGGCGCGTTGACCTATCCGATTCCGGGGCACCGCCGGTTGAAACGTGTCGAATACTGGGCGGCCGAGGCCCGTGCGGGCAAATTCGTCCCCAACAGCGAAGTGGACGTCATGCGGTGGCTTCCGGTACCGGAGGTGGCCGATCAGCTGTCGTATCCCATGGATCGCAAGATGCTCCGCCGGTTCACCGCTCAACCGCCCGACACCGCGACCGTCCTCCTGGTCCGGCATGCCAAGGCGGGAAGCCGGAAACGGTACAAGGGCGACGACGCGACCCGGCCCCTGGATGCGAACGGCGTACTGCAGGCCGACGCCCTCGTAGCCCAGCTCGAGGCGTTCGGGGCCACCGACATCACGTCGGCCGATCGGACGCGCTGCACGCAGACGGTCGAGCCGCTGGCTCGCGCGTTGGACACGACCGTCCGGTTGGATCCGCTGCTGTCCGAGGAGAGTTACACCGCCGACCGGGCGGCCACCCGTACCCGGGTCCGCAAGATCGCCGCGCTCGGCGGGGTTCAGGTGATCTGCAGTCAGGGTGGCGTCATTCCCGATCTGCTCGACTGGTGGGCGGACATCGACGGCGTCACACTCCCCCCGGCACGGAACAGAAAGGCGAGCACCTGGGTGCTCTCCCTGTCCGGGGGCAAACTCATCGCCGCCGACCACATCGACAGTCCGCTGCCTCCCACACGGAAGGACTGAGCGCACCGACCGGATCTCATCCGGGAACGACGACGACACAGACAGGCGCCAACCCCCAGGGTCGGCGCCTGTCTGTGTTCGGGAAGACCCGTGTGCGCTGTCTTACTTGGCGCGCTTCGCGGGAGCCTTCTTCGCTGCCGTCTTCTTTGCTGCGGTCTTGGCCGGAGCCTTCTTGGCTGCAGTCTTCTTCGCAGCCACCGTCTTGGCCGGTGCAGCCTTCTTCGCCACGGTCTTCTTTGCTGCGGTCTTGGCCGGAGCCTTCTTGGCTGCAGTCTTCTTCGCAGCCGCCGTCTTGGCCGGTGCAGCCTTCTTCGCGACCGTCTTCTTTGCTGCCGTCTTGGCCGGAGCCTTCTTGGCTGCAGTCTTCTTCGCAGCCACCGTCTTGGCCGGTGCAGCCTTCTTGGCGGCGGTCTTCTTCGCTGCCGTCTTCTTCGCAGCAGCCTTCTTGGCGGCGGCCTTGGTGGCGGGCGCCGCTGCGCCGCGCTTGACTGCCGGACCGGTGGCCGGAAGCTTCTGGCCGCCAGCGATAACCGCCTTGAACTGAGCGCCCGGACGGAACGCCGGCACCGACGTCGGCTTGACCTTGACGGTCTCACCCGTGCGCGGGTTACGTGCGACACGTGCCGCACGACGCCGCTGCTCGAAGACGCCGAAACCGGTGATGGTCACGCTGTCGCCGCGGTGCACTGCCCGGACGATCGTGTCCACGACATGCTCGACAGCTTCCGTTGCCGTGCGCCTGTCCGTGCCCAGTTTCTCGGTCAGAACATCGATGAGCTCTGCCTTATTCATTGAAATTCCTCCGCGAACTAATGGTCCATCATCGGACCGACTACGAACTACGGTAAACCTGAATACCGCAGGAGTCTATGTGCCACGCCAATTCTCAAACAACGCGGCACCATTCTCAGGAACTTATTATCTGGTAGACAGGGCTCCGATTCCAACTTTCAGTCGGCCGAAGTGGGCTCCGGAAGGGTCACTGGTTTCCAAGAAGGCCTTGCCTTTTCAAACTCGGAAATGGCTTCTACCTGCCGTAATGTCAATCCGATGTCGTCCAGACCCTCGAGCAGACGCCACCGTGTGTAGTCATCAATCGCAAAGGGCACCACGGTGGTTCCGGCGGTCACGGTCTTGTTCTCGAGGTCGACGATCAATTCGAGACCGGGCTGTTCGTCGAGCAACTTCCAGAGCAGTTCGACGTCCGACTGGGACACCTGGGCGGCCAGCAGACCGGCCTTGCCGGCGTTGCCCCGGAAGATGTCCGCGAACCGAGACGCGATCACGACCCGAAATCCGAAGTCGGATAGCGCCCACACGGCGTGCTCCCGGGAGGAGCCGGTGCCGAAGTCCGGTCCCGCGACCAGAACGCTGCCCTTGTCGTACGGGGCGACGTTGAGGACGAAGTCCGGATCGTTCCGCCACGCGGCGAACAGACCGTCCTCGAAACCGGTGCGGGTCACTCGTTTCAGGTAGACCGCCGGGATGATCTGGTCCGTGTCCACGTTCGATCGCCGCAGCGGGACGCCGATACCTTTGTGTGTGCTAAAGGATTCCATCGAAAAATCTCCTAAATTCCTTGGGTCCTAGGCCAGATCTGTCGGCGCGGACAGGGTTCCCCGGACTGCGGTCGCGGCGGCGACCAGCGGCGAAACCAGGTGAGTCCGCCCGCCCTTGCCTTGACGGCCTTCGAAATTGCGGTTGGACGTGGAGGCCGAACGCTCGCCGGGCGCGAGCTGATCCGGGTTCATGCCGAGGCACATGGAGCACCCCGCCTGACGCCATTCGGCGCCGGCGGCGGTGAAGATCTCGCCGAGACCCTCCTTTTCGGCCTGGGCGCGGACGCGCATAGAACCCGGCACGATCAGCATCCGGACCCCGTCGGCGACGTGCCGCCCGCGCAACACGTCGGCCACGGCCCGCAGATCCTCGATCCGGCCGTTGGTGCACGAACCCACGAAAACTGTGTCGATCGCCACGTCACGCAACGGAGTTCCGGCTTCGAGACCCATGTAGGTCAACGCCTTCTCCGCGGCGTGACGTTCGCTCTCGTCCACGATCTGCTCCGGATCCGGCACCGTCTCGCCGAGCGGCAGACCCTGGCCCGGGTTGGTGCCCCAAGTCACGAACGGCGTCAGCGTGCTCGCGTCGATGTGGACCTCGTTGTCGAAAACCGCACCCTCGTCGGTCTTCAACTGCTCCCAGGCGGCCACCGCGGCGTCCCAGTCGGCGCCCTGCGGCGCGTGGGGGCGTCCCTTGATGAATTCGTAGGTGATCTCGTCGGGGGCGATCATGCCTGCCCGCGCACCGGCCTCGATGGACATGTTGCAGATGGTCATCCGCGCTTCCATCGACATCTTCCGGATCGCTTCGCCGCGGTATTCCAGGACGTAGCCCTGGCCTCCGCCGGTGCCGATCTTCGCGATGACGGCCAGAATGAGATCTTTACTCGTCACGCCTTCGGGCATTTCGCCGTCGACGGTGATCGCCATCGTCCGGAACGGACGCAGAGACAACGTCTGCGTCGCCATGACGTGTTCGACCTCACTGGTGCCGATACCCATCGCGATCGCGCCGAAGGCGCCGTGGGTGGACGTGTGGCTGTCGCCGCACACCACGGTCATACCGGGCTGGGTGAGACCGAGTTGCGGGCCGACGACGTGGACGATGCCCTGGTCGATGTTTCCCATCGGGTGCAGCCGGACGCCGAATTCCTCACAGTTGCGCCGGAGCGTGTCCACCTGAGTCTTGGAGACGGGGTCGGCGATCGGCTTGTCGATGTCGACGGTGGGGACGTTGTGGTCCTCGGTGGCGATCGTCAGGTCGGGCCTGCGGAGCGGACGCCCCGCCAGCCGAAGTCCGTCGAATGCCTGCGGACTCGTCACTTCGTGAACGAGATGCAGATCGATGTAGATGAGGTCGGGGTTGTCTCCCTCGCCCCGGACCACGACGTGGTCGTCCCACACCTTCTCTGCCAGGGTGCGTGCTTTGTCGGCCATCTTCTCCACCTCTGTGTGTCTCTCGCACCGCGGGCTTCGGGCTGGTCCGCCGTGCGCTTGTTGTCGTTACTGTCTTCCCGACACGCACTCGACGTGAGACGAAGGTGCGCTATGATCCCAATATGCGAGAAAGTGGTATCGACCTATGAGACAGCATAGCGGCATCGGGGTCCTTGACAAAGCGGTGGGCGTGCTTCATGCCGTGGCCGAGAAGCCCTGCAGCCTCACCGAACTGTGCTCGCGCACCGGACTCCCCCGCGCCACCGCCCACCGGCTGGCCGTCGGGCTCGAGGTTCACCGCCTCCTGACGCGTGATTCCGACGGGCTGTGGTGCCCCGGTCCCGGCCTCGCCGAACTCGCTGCAACGGCTAACGATCCGCTCGTCTCGGCGGCGGCTCTCGTCCTTCCCCGACTGCGCGAGATCACGGGCGAGAGCGTGCAGCTGTACCGCAGGGAAGGCACGCAACGCATCTGCATCGCGGCGATGGAGCCGCCCACCGGCCTCCGCGACACGGTTCTCGTCGGGGCACGCCTCCCGATGAGCGCCGGTTCGGGCGCCAAGGTCCTCCTCGCCTGGGCCGACCCGCAGACCCAGCGCACGGTTCTCCCCGACGCGGCGTTCGGCGAGCGCGTGCTGCTCGAGGTCCGCCGACGCGGCTGGGCACAGAGCGCCGCCGAGCGTGAACCCGGCGTCGCCAGTGTCGCCGCACCCGTGCGGGACTCCGCGGGCGCTGTCATCGCAGCGATTTCGGTGTCCGGCCCCATCGACAGGATGGGCAGGCGGCCCGGCGCCCGGTGGGCGGCCGACCTCCTCGCCGCCGCGGAGGCGCTGCACAAGAGACTCTGACCTCTCACGACCGAAACTCACCGCGACAGGAGAAGCCGATGGGGAAGAACCAACGATCGCAGATCACGATGACGGATTCGGAGATCGCCGAATTCGTGGACCGGAGCCGGATCGCCACCCTGGCAACGGTGGCACCGGACGGCAGGGCCCATCTGGTCGCCATGTGGTACGCGGTGATCGACGGCGAGATCTGGTTCGAGACGAAATCCAAATCGCAGAAGGCGGTCAACCTGCGCCGCGACGACCGGGTCACCGTCCTGATCGAGGACGGCCAGACCTACGACACCCTGCGTGGACTCTCGATCGAGGGCCGGGCGGAGATCGTGGAGGACCCGGACGCGATGTTCGCCGTCGGCGTCAGCGTGTGGGAGCGCTACACCGGGCCCTACACCGACGATCTGCGTCCCGCCATCGATCAGCTGCTGTACAAGCGGGTGGTCGTGCGGATCGTTCCCGAGCGCATCAGGAGCTGGGACCACGCCAAGCTCGGCCTTCCAACGATGCCGGTGGGCGGAACCACGGCCGCATACCTCGAGACGGCCGACCGCCGCGCCTGATATCGGGCACGGCGGAAAAACAGGAGTATTCTCGGTGCCCTCGGCGTAGCTTCACAGAGTGAACCGACTACCCGAGGGAGTTCACCGTGACTGACGCCGATAACGAGGACACGAAAAAGAAATTCCGCGAAGCACTGGAGCGGAAGAATCATCAGGCCGGGCTGTCCGCCGATCACAAGGACGCGGATTCCAAGGTGCACCATGCGCACGGGCCTGCCGACCACAAACGCGAATTCCGCCGCAAGACCGGATAAACGACACACCATCCGTATATATAAAGAAACACCCTCCGATTACTCGGAGGGTGTTTCTTTTTGTAGCCCCGACGGGATTCGAACCCGCGCTACCGCCTTGAGAGGGCGGCGTCCTAGGCCGCTAGACGACGGGGCCAGGAACTTTGTCTTGCTTTGGAAGCTCAGCAAGCATAGCTTCCAGAAGTTCGGAGTCAAAATCGGCCGAACTTCCGCTGGGGTACCAGGACTCGAACCTAGAATGGCGGTACCAGAAACCGCTGTGTTGCCAATTACACCATACCCCAATGGCCGTTCTCGAACCGCTGAGCTTCTGGGCTCTGCGGCCCGCCTCGGGCCGAAGAAGAGATTACCAGCCTACTGCCGGGATTTACCAAATCGTATGGTCAAAGGCTGTTTTTGCACCCTTTTCGGCCCGAGGGCGGCGCTTTAACCGGCGATGCCGGCCCGCGCGGAACGCAGCCGGGACAGCGACACGTCGCGTCCGAGCAGTTCCATCGATTCGTAGAGCGGCGGGCTGATGTGCGAGCCCGTGACGGCCACACGCACCGGCGCGAACGCCTTACGTGGCTTGAGGCCCAGTTCGTCCACGAGAGCGGTCTTGAGGGCCTCCTCCAGCGAGGCTGCGTCCCACGCACCGACTGCGTCCAGCGATGCGAGGGCGGCGTCGAGAACCGGCGCGGAGTCGGCCCCCAGGTTCTTCGCCGCGGCGGCCGGATCGATCGCGAAGTCGGCCTCCTCGACGAACAGGAACTTCAGCAGATCCCACGCGTCGGACAGGACCACGATGCGTGTCTGGACCAGATCGGCAGCGGTCGCGAAGACGGACTCGTCCACCGTCTCCCCGAGATGGCCGTGGAGCGTGAGGAACGCACGCAGGCGCGCGGCGAAATCGGCGGGCTCGAGCAACCGGATGTGCTCGGCGTTGATCGCGTCGGCCTTTTTCTGATCGAACCGGGCCGGATTGGAATTGACCTTGGAGATATCGAAGGCGGCAACCATCTCGTCCAGCGAGAACACGTCGTGGTCGTCGGAAATACCCCAGCCCAGCAGCGCCAGGTAATTCAGCAATCCCTCGGGGACGAAACCACGGTCGCGATGGATGAAGAGGTTCGACTCGGGATCGCGCTTGGACAGCTTCTTGTTGCCCTGCCCCATCACGAACGGCAGATGCCCGAATTGCGGCGTGAAATCGGCCACGCCGATCCGCTGCATCGCCTCGTAGAGGGCGAGTTGCCGCGGAGTCGACGACAACAGGTCTTCTCCGCGCAGCACGTGTGTGATCTTCATCAAAGCGTCGTCGACCGGGTTGACCAACGTGTACAGCGGGATCCCGTTGCCGCGGGTCAGCGCGAAGTCGGGCACGGTGCCGGCCTTGAATGTCGTCTCGCCGCGCACGAGGTCGTCCCACGTCAGGTCGTGGTCGGGCATCCGGAGCCGGACCACGGGCTTGCGGCCCTCGTCGAAGAACGCCTGCCGCTGCTCCGGCGTCAGGTCACGATCGAAGTTGTCGTAGCCGAGCTTGGGGTCGCGGCCTGCCGCCTTGTGCCGCTCCTCGACCTCCTCGGGCGTCGAGAACGACTCGTACGCCTCGCCCGCTGCGAGCAGTTTCGCGACGACGTCCAGGTGCAGGTCGCGTCGCTGGGACTGGCGGTACGGCTCGTACGGTCCCCCGACCTCCGGGCCCTCGTCCCAGTTCAGTCCGAGCCAGCGCAGCGCGTCCAGGATCGCCTGGTACGACTCCTCACTGTCGCGGGCAGCATCGGTGTCCTCGATGCGGAACACGAACGACCCGCCGTTGTGTCGGGCGAACGCCCAGTTGAACAGGGCGGTTCGGACGAGCCCCACGTGCGGGGTTCCGGTGGGCGACGGGCAGAAACGGACGCGAACTTCGCTTGTGGTCATGGCTCACTTGGGTCGACGCTGGGAAAACGGACTCCTACAGGCTAGTCCGCTCCCGATTTCGACACGAGAGCCGTCAGCGCTTGGCGGTCACCGGGTTGGTGAGGGTGCCGATGCCGCCGATGGTCACGCTGACGCTCTGGCCGTCGACGATCGGACCGACGCCTTCCGGGGTGCCCGTGAGGATGACGTCGCCGGGGAGCAGCGTCATCACGGCCGACACCCATTCGATGATCTTCGGAATGTCGTGCAGCAGAAGCGAAGTGTTGCTCCGCTGCTTCACCACACCGTCCACCTCGGTGGTGATGTCGACGTCGGACGCGTCGAGCTCGGTCTCGATCCACGGCCCCAGCGGGCAGAACGTGTCGTGGCCCTTCGCCCTCGCCCACTGGCCGTCGTGGCGCTGGTGGTCACGAGCCGACACGTCGTTGGCCGCCGTGTAGCCGAGCACCACGTCGAGGGCCTTGGCCGCGGGCACGTCCTTGCACGGGCGTCCGATGACGACCGCGAGCTCCCCCTCGTAATGAACTTCGTTGGAGGACTTCGGCAGGACGATCGCGGCGTCGGGGCCCACGATCGAGGTGTTCGGCTTGAGGAAGATCACAGGATCGGCGGGCGCCTCTCCGCCCATCTCGGCGGCGTGGGCGGCGTAGTTCTTTCCGATGGCGACGACCTTGCTGGCGAGGATCGGGGCCAGCAGTCGCACATCCGCGAGCGGCCAGCTCCGGCCGGTGAAAGTCGGGTTGCCGAACGGGTGCTCGGCAATCTCCTTCGCGATCCGGGACTCCCCGTCCCCTTCGATACTGACGAACGCAACACCATCGGGACTTGCCACTCGACCAAGACGCATGGCGCCGAGTCTATCGGCCCGGCTTCACCGGCGTGCCGGGACGCCGGGCGACGGGGGGTATAGAATCCGAAGCAGCGCCAATATATGAGAATCAAATCCTAGATATTGAGATGACATGACAGCATCGATCGACACCGCCTCCGCCGTCGGAACTGCTCGCAGATGGTGGATGCTCGCCCTCGGGATGTTCGCCCAGGCCGCACAGGCGGTCTTCGTCAACGGCGTCGCCTTCCTCATCCCCGAACTCCAGGCGAATCACGGCCTCAGCCTCGCCCGCACCGGACTCGTCGTCGCCGCACCCACCCTCGGGGTCATGGTGACGCTGATCGCGTGGGGCGCACTCGCCGACCGCTACGGAGAACGGAGGGTGCTGGCCGCAGGCATGGCGGCCACCGCGGCTGCGGGCGTGGGCGCGGCCCTCTCCGGATCGCTCACGGCCACCGCGGTCTTCCTGCTGATCGGCGGCATGGCGGCGGCCTCGGCAAATGCCGCGAGCGGCCGCGTCGTCGTCGGCTGGTTCCCTCCCGAGCGCCGCGGCCTGGCCATGGGCATCCGGCAGATGTCACTGCCGCTCGGCATCGCCTGCGCTGCGCTGACGCTCCCCTCGGTCGCACACGACCACGGCATCGGATGGGCGCTCGCGCTGCCCGCCGTCCTGTGTGCCGCCGCCGCGCTGGCCTGTGGACTCTGGGTGGTCGATCCGCCCCGGCCGAGTCGCAGCGACGCGGCGGATCTCGGCATGCTCACGAATCCGTACCGCACCAGCGGCACACTGTGGCGGATCCACGCCGTCTCCGTGCTGCTCGTCGTGCCCCAGTACACGGTGTGGACGTACGCGCTCGTGTGGCTGATCTCCGAAAGGCACTGGGAAGCAACGGCGGCCGGCCTGATCGTGACCCTCGCCCAGATCCTCGGCGCGTTCGGCCGGATGGGCGTCGGTTTCTGGTCCGACGTGGTGGGCAGCCGCATGCGTCCGCTTCGCTGGGTCGCGGCCGCCGGTGGACTGTCGATGGCGGCACTCGCCGTGACGGACGCGATGGACTCGCCGCTCGCGATCGTGGTGCTGCTCGCGGCGTCCGTCGCGACGGTGGCACCTAACGGGCTGGCCTTCACCGCCGTCGCCGAGATTGCGGGCCCGTTCTGGGGTGGGCGCGCCCTCGGCGTCCAGAACACCGGCCAGTTCGTCGCGGCCTCGATCGTTCCCCCGGTGTTCGGCGCACTGATCGGAATCGTCGGATTCCCGGTGACTTTCGCGATAGCCGCGGGATTCCCGGCGGCCTCGATACCACTGATCCCCGTGGCCCGGTCCGAAGACCGGTCCACGGGGATCGAGGGAGACAGGGTCGACGCTCGGTCCTAGAGGGCCGCGGCGATCCGGTCGCCGACCTCCGACGTGACGACCTTCGAATCGCCCCGGGACGCCAGATCGGCCTCGACCGCGGCTTCGATGCGCGCGGCGTCGCCGTCCCGGCCGAGGTGACGCAGCAGCAGTGCCGCGGACAGGATGGCCGCCGTGGGATCCGCGATCCCCTGGCCCGCGATGTCCGGGGCGCTGCCGTGCACCGGTTCGAACATCGACGGGTTCGTCCCCGAGGCGTCGATGTTCCCCGACGCCGCCAGGCCGATACCGCCCGTGACCGCACCCGCGAGGTCGGTGATGATGTCGCCGAACAGGTTGTCGGTGACGATCACGTCGAAGCGCGACGGGTCGGTGACCATGTAGATGGTGGCCGCGTCGATGTGGCAGTACGCCGTCTCCACGTCCGGATATTCGGCCGACACCGTCTCCACCGCGCGCGTCCAGATCGCACCGGCGTTGGAGAGGACGTTCGTCTTGTGAATCAGGGTGACGTGCTTGCGCCGGGTCTGCGCGAGCGCGAACGCGTAGCGCACCACCCGCTCGGCGCCGAACCACGTGTTGATCGACACCTCGGTCGCGATCTCGTGCGGCGTGCCGACTCGGATCGCGCCACCGTTACCGGTGTACGGACCCTCGGTGCCCTCGCGCACCACCACGAAATCGATGTCCGGCTGCGCCGCGAGCGGCGACTTCGTCCCCGGATACAGCTGCGACGGACGCAGATTCACGTGATGGTCCAACGCGAACCGCATGTTCAGCAGCAGTCCACGCTCGAGCACGCCCGGCGTGACCGACGGGTCGCCGATGGCGCCCAGCAGGATCGCATCGTGCTCGCGGATCGCCGCGAGATCGGCGTCCGGGAGCAACTCCCCCGTCGCGTTGTACCGACGGGCACCGAGGTCGTACTCGGTGGTCTCGAGATCGGGGACGAGTTTCCGCAGCACCTTCAGCGCCTCGGCCGTCACCTCGACACCGATACCGTCACCCGGAATGACCGCAAGCTTCATGAACGCCTCACTTCAGATAGAACTGTGCGCGTGCCACGACGGGGTCGTGGCACGCGCACAGTGGGGATTAAGCCAGGTTGACGAGCTCGATCTTGGTGGCGCCGACGGCGGTGGAGATCGCGTCCCGCACCTCGCTCGGCACCTCCTGGTCGACGCGGAGGAGGATGGTCGCACCCTCACCCTCGGCGTCCTGGCTGAGCTGCGCGGCCTGGATGTCGATGCCGGCATTGCCGAGCTGCGTGCCGATCTTGCCCAGTGCGCCGGGCTGATCGGTGTAGTTGACCACCAGGTTGAGACCCTCGGCGCGCAGTTCGAAGTTGCGGCCGTTGATGTTGACGATCTTCTCGACCTGCTGCGGGCCGGTCAGCGTGCCCGAGACGTTGATGACGCTGCCGTCGCCGAACACGCCCCGCAGGTCCACGACGCTGCGGTGGTTGGGGCTTTCGGCGGCCTTGGTGACCTCCGCCGTGACGCCACGCTCCTCCGCGAGGGCGGGGGCGTTGACGAACGTGACCGCGTCCTCGATGACAGCGGAGAACACGCCGCGCAGTGCCGAGAGCGCGAGCACCTCGACGTCCTCGGAGGCGAGCTCGCCGCGCACGTCGACGGACAGGTTGACGGGCAGTTCACCCGACAGGGCGCCGAGAAGCACACCCTGCTTGCGGACGATCTCGAGCCACGGGGCAACTTCCTCACCCACGGCGCCACCGGACACGTTGACGGCGTCCGGAACGAAATCACCTGCGAGAGCGAGCAGTACGGACTTCGCGACATCCGTGCCCGCGCGGTCCTGAGCCTCGCTCGTCGACGCGCCGAGGTGCGGCGTCACGACGACCTCGGGCAGGTCGAACAGCGGGCTGTCGGTGCACGGCTCGGTCTCGAACACGTCGAGGCCCGCGGCGCGCACGTGACCCGACTTGATGGCCTCGGCCAGCGCGGCCTCGTCGATCAGGCCGCCGCGGGCGGCGTTGACGATGACGACGCCCTTCTTCGTCTTCGCCAGGTTCTCCGTGCCGAGCAGCCCCTTGGTCTCGGGCGTCTTGGGGAGGTGCACGGAGATGAGGTCGGCGCGCTTCAGCAGTTCGTCGAGGGTGACGAGTTCGATGCCGAGCTGCGCGGCGCGGGCGGCCGACACGTAGGGGTCGTACGCGATGACGTGGGTCTCGAATGCGGCGAGGCGCTGCGCGAACAGCTGTCCGATGCGGCCGAGGCCGACGACGCCGACCGTCTTGCCGAAGATCTCGACGCCGTTGAACTTGCTGCGCTTCCACTCGCGGTCACGCAGGGTGGCGTCGGCGGCGGGAATCTGACGGGCGGTGGCGAGCATCAGCGCGACAGCGTGCTCGGCGGCCGTGTGGATGTTCGACGTCGGGGCGTTGACGACCATGACACCGCGCTCGGTGGCGGCGGGCACGTCGACGTTGTCGAGGCCGACGCCGGCGCGGGCGACGATCTTGAGCTTGGTACCGGCCGCCAGGACCTCGGCGTCCACGGTGGTGGCGGAGCGGACGAGGATCGCGTCGGCCTCGGGCACCGCCGCGAGCAGGGCCGGGCGATCAGGTCCGTCGACCCATCGCACCTCCACACCGTCGCCCAATGCCTCGACGGTGGACGGCGCGAGCTTGTCGGCGATCAGAACTACAGGACGGCCTGGCTGGCTCACGTGCAAACTCCCTGAATAGGTGGGTGTGGGGGTGTTTTAACCACACACAGCTTAGTCCGCCCTCACCGGGAAACCACATCCCGGTCTGCGATACCACATAGTGGACGCCTGCAACAACGGAACCGGGCACGAAACAACACCGGCCCGATGTCGCTGCGGAGACCTCCGACGAGGCCGACGCGACATCGGGCCGGTGCTGTGGTGGAACTGTAAAGCAGTGAAACCTAGGCGGTTTCGGTGATCGGGCGGTCGACCCAGCTCATCAGGTCGCGCAGCTTCTTGCCGGTGACCTCGATCGGGTGCTCGGCGTTGGCCTTGCGCAGGCCCTCGAGCTCGGTGTTGCCGTTCTCGACGTTGGCGACGAGGCGGCGGGTGAACTCACCCGACTGGATGTCGGCGAGGATCGCCTTCATGCGCTCCTTGGTGCCGGCGTCGATGACACGCGGACCGGACAGGTAGCCACCGAACTCCGCGGTGTCGGACACCGAGTAGTTCATGCGGGCGATGCCACCCTCGTACATGAGGTCGACGATCAGCTTGAGCTCGTGCAGGACCTCGAAGTACGCCATCTCGGGCGCGTAGCCGGCCTCGACCATGACCTCGAAACCGGTCTTGACCAGTTCCTCGGTGCCACCGCACAGCACGGCCTGCTCGCCGAAGAGGTCCGTCTCGGTCTCCTCCTTGAACGTGGTCTTGATGACGCCGGCGCGGGCGCCGCCGATGGCCTTGGCGTAGGACAGCGCGAGGGCCTGGCCCTCACCCTTCGGGTCCTGGTCGATCGCGATGAGCGCGGGAACACCCTTGCCGTCGACGAACTGACGACGCACCAGGTGGCCGGGGCCCTTGGGGGCGACCATGCCGACGGTGACGAACTCCGGAGCCTTGATCAGCTTGAAGTGGATGTTGAGGCCGTGTCCGAAGAACAGCGCGTCGCCGTCCTTCAGGTTCGGCTCGATGTCATTGGTGAAGATCGACGCCTGCGCGGTGTCGGGTGCGAGCACCATGATCACGTCGGCCCACTCCGAGACCTCGGCGGGGGTACCGACGGTCAGGCCCTGCTCCTCGGCTTTCGCGCGGGACTTCGAGCCTTCCTTGAGGCCGATACGCACATCGACGCCCGAGTCGCGCAGGCTCAGCGAGTGCGCGTGGCCCTGGCTTCCGTAACCGATCACAGCGACCTTACGGCCCTGGATGATCGACAGATCGGCATCGTCGTCGTAGAACATCTCGACTGCCACAGTTCAACCTCTTTCTTGGATTTGCGTATCTAAAGTACTAGCGAGTGGCCGTGATGGACTTAGGCCCCCGTCCCACGGCCACGACCCCGGACTGCACGATCTCCCGGATGCCGAACGGATCGAGCATCCGCAGCAGCGCATCCAGCTTGGATCGCGTTCCAGTCGCCTCGATCGTGACCGACTCCGGGGAGACGTCGATCACCTTGGCGCGGAACAGATTCACCGTCTCGATCACCTGCGTGCGCACGCTGGCGTCGGCTCGCACCTTGATGAGCACCAGCTCGCGGGCGACGGAGGCCTCACCGTCCTGCTCGACGATCTTGATGACGTTGACGAGCTTGTTCAGCTGCTTGGTCACCTGCTCGAGCGGGAATTCGTCGACGGTCACGACGATGGTCATGCGTGAGATCTCGGGAAGCTCGGTGCCACCGACGGCGAGCGACTCGATGTTGAACCCACGACGGGAGAACAGCGCGGCCACCCTGGCCAGCACGCCCGGCTTGTCCTCGACGAGAACACTGAGGGTGTGGCTGGTGCTCACTGATCTTCCTCCCCGGCCGCTGCGGCCGTGCCCGAACGCTGCTCGCGCTCCATGGCCTCGTGAATGACGGCCGGCTCGGCGGCCGCCTCGTCGTCGTCGAACAGCGGACGGATGCCCCGCGCCGCCATGATCTCGTCGTTGCTCGTGCCCGCCGCGACCATCGGCCACACCTGGGCGTCGGCGCCGACGATGAAGTCGATCACCACCGGCTTGTCGTTGATGGCCTGGGCCTCACGGATCGCGGCCTCGACGTCCTCTTCGCGCTCGACGCGAATGCCGTGGCAGCCCAACGCCTCCGCGAGCTTCACGAAGTCGGGGATGCGGATGGCGCCGTGCGTGCCGAGGTTGGTGTTGGAGTAGCGCTGGTCGTAGAACAGCGTCTGCCACTGGCGCACCATGCCGAGGTTGCCGTTGTTGATGAGCGCAACCTTGATCGGGATGCCCTCGAGCGCGCAGGTGGCGAGTTCCTGATTGGTCATCTGGAAGCAGCCGTCACCGTCGATGGCCCACACCTCGGTGTCGGGCATGCCCATCTTGGCGCCCATCGCGGCGGGCACGGCGTAGCCCATCGTGCCGAGACCACCGGAGTTCAGCCAGGTGCGCGGCTTCTCGTAGTTGACGAACTGCGCTGCCCACATCTGGTGCTGGCCGACGCCGGCGCAGTAGATCGCGTCGGGACCGGCGAGCTTGCCGACCGCCTGGATCACGTATTCCGGGGACAGCGCGCCGTCCGAGGGACGGTCGTAGCTGAGCGGGTACGTGCGACGGATCCCGTCGAGATACGCCCACCACTCGGTGAGGTCCAGCGTGGTTCCGGTGGCCAGGTCGGCCTTGATCGCCTCGATCAACTCGACGATGACCTCTTTGCAGTCGCCCACGATCGGGACGTCCGCGTACCGGTTCTTGCCGATCTCCGCCGGATCGATGTCGGCGTGGATGACCTTGGCGTCGGGGGCGAACGAATCGAGCTGACCGGTGACGCGGTCGTCGAACCGCGCGCCGAGCGTGATCAGCAGGTCACTGCGCTGCAGTGCCGCCACGGCCGCGACCGTGCCGTGCATGCCGGGCATGCCGCAGTTCAGCGTGTGGCTGTCCGGGAACGCGCCGCGCGCCATGAGGGTGGTGACCACCGGAATGCCGGTGAGCTCGGCCAGTTCGAGCAGTTCCGGGGACGATTCCGACTTGATGACGCCGCCACCGACGTACAGCACCGGGTGCTTCGCGTCGGCGATGAGGCGCGCGGCCTCGCGGACCTGCTTGCCGTGCGGCTTCGTGACGGGACGGTATCCGGGCAGCCGCATCTCCGGCGGCCACGAGAACGTGGTCTGCGCCTGGAGGACGTCCTTCGGGATGTCGACGAGCACCGCACCGGGACGACCGCTGGAGGCGAGGTAGAACGCCTCCGCGATGATCCGGGGGATGTCGACGCCGTCGGTGATGAGGAAGTTGTGCTTGGTGATGGGCATCGTGATGCCGGAGATGTCGGCTTCCTGGAACGCATCGGTGCCGATGAGCCCGCGACCGACCTGACCTGTGATGGCCACGACCGGAACGGAGTCCATCTGCGCGTCGGCGAGCGGCGTCACGAGGTTGGTCGCACCGGGACCGGACGTCGCCATGCAGACGCCGACCTTGCCGGTCGCCTGGGCGTACCCGGTGGCGGCGTGACCTGCACCCTGCTCGTGACGGACAAGCACGTGCCGAACCTTCTTCGAGTCGAAGAGCGGGTCGTAGACAGGCAGAACGGCACCACCCGGAATGCCGAATACCGTGTCGACCTCGAGCTCCTCGAGGGCTCGGACCACGGACTGGGCGCCGCTGACCCGCTCGGGGGCGAGTTGGCGGCGGCTACCGGTCTGCGTCGCGGCGGCCGCGGTCGTCGGGCTTGCTGCCCCCGACTTGCGCGGCGTGGGTTGAGGCCGTGCGGTTGGTGCGCTCACTGGGAAATCCTCTGATTCTGGCTCCGGGCAACAAAAAACCCCCGTCAGCTGATGCTGTACGAGGGTGGCGCGTCGTTATCTGGCGAGTTGAAGAAATCGACTCAGGCGACGACGCGCCGGCCGATTACGAGCAACTCATTCTGTTTCACGCGCTCGACGGTAGGCGCGCTAATGGTGAACAGTCAACTTGGTGAGTCGGCCGTCCCAGAATATGAGATACGTCGGCTGCGGTGCGAAGATGTAGAGGTGTCAACTCCGCAGCAGCCCGTGCCACCAGAATCATCATCCCACACGACGAACCCGCCCAAGCAGGTCATCCGGATTTCTCCCCTCGCCTATCTGGGATGCGCCTTCCTCCTGTTCGCCGTGTCGTTCCCCATCTTCGGCTGGCCCGCCGCCTTCGGCTGGCTCGTGATCGCCCCGATCCTCGCGGTGGCCTGGGTCGCGCGGGTGCGCACCACGGTCACACCCGACGGACTCGAGGTGCGCCGGCTGTTCGGCGGCCGGTCGCTCGCGTGGTCCGAGATCACCGGATTCCGCTTCCCCAAGCGCGGCTGGGCCCGGGCCACACTGGCCGACGGTAGCGAAGTCGCCCTTCCCGTCGTCACGTTCGACCGGCTCCCCGAAATCGCCGAGGCGAGCGGTGGCCGCATCACCGACCCCTACGCGGCAGCAGCCGCGGCGGAGGAAGCGGCCCGGCACGCCGACGCCGAATCGAACGGCGAGCAGCCGGCGAAGAACCGGCCGGACACAGACGGGGAATAGTGCGCGAGTAGCGTTTGTCAGTACTTCCGTACGCTGACTAAGGAATACGCTCATGCCCCCGCTGAGGTCCCGAACCACCACCGCAGGACGAAATGCCGCAGGCGCCCGCGCACTGTGGCGCGCCACCGGAATGACCGACTCCGACTTCGGGAAGCCGATCGTCGCGATCGCCAACTCGTACACGCAGTTCGTTCCCGGCCACGTCCACCTCAAGAACGTCGGCGACATCGTCGCCGACGCCGTCCGCGCCGCCGGTGGTGTACCTCGCGAATTCCACACGATCGCCGTCGACGACGGCATCGCGATGGGGCACGGCGGCATGCTGTATTCGCTTCCCAGCCGGGAGATCATCGCCGACTCCGTCGAGTACATGGTCAACGCGCACACCGCCGACGCACTCGTCTGCATCTCCAACTGCGACAAGATCACCCCCGGAATGCTCAATGCCGCAATGCGTTTGAACGTTCCCACCGTGTTCGTGTCGGGCGGTCCGATGGAGGCGGGCAAGGCGGTGGTGGTCAACGGCGTCGCCCAGGCACCGACCGACCTCATCACGGCGATCTCGGCGAGCGCCAACGACGAGGTCGACGAGGAGGGACTGTCCGAGGTCGAGCGCAGCGCCTGCCCGACGTGCGGGTCGTGCTCGGGCATGTTCACCGCGAACTCCATGAACTGCCTCACCGAGGCGCTCGGTCTGGCGTTGCCGGGCAACGGTTCGACGCTGGCCACCCACGAAGCCCGGCGCGCGCTGTTCACCCGCGCGGGCACCACCGTCGTCGAGGCCGCCCTGCGGTACTACCGGGACGAGGACGACTCCGTCCTCCCTCGCAACATCGCGACGCCCGCCGCGTTCCGCAACGCGATGGCGCTCGACGTCGCGATGGGCGGTTCCACCAACACGGTGCTGCACACCCTCGCGGCCGCGCAGGAGGGTGAGGTCTACGACTTCGACCTCGACAAGATCGACGAGATCAGCCGCAAGGTGCCCTGCCTGTCGAAGGTCTCACCCAACTCGGACTACCACATGGAGGACGTGCACCGGGCAGGCGGAATCCCCGCGATCCTCGGCGAGCTCCGCCGGGCCGACCTGCTCGAGAGCGACGTCTCGACCGTCCACACGAAAAGCTTCGACGAGTGGCTCGACACGTGGGACATCCGGTCCGGCAAGGCATCCGACGAAGCCGTCGAACTGTTCCACGCCGCTCCCGGCGGCGTCCGCACCATCGAGCCGTTCTCGACGAACAACCGCTGGTCGTCGCTCGACACGGACGCCGCCAACGGCTGCATCCGCGATTTCGAGCACAAGCACACGGTCGAGGGCGGCCTGGCCGTGCTGCGCGGCAACATCGCCGTGGACGGCGCGGTCATCAAGACGGCAGGCATCGACGAAGACCTGTTCCACTTCCAGGGACCCGCGCGTGTCGTGGAGTCGCAGGAGGAGGCGGTGTCGGTGATCCTCGGCAAGAAGATCCAGCCCGGTGAGGTCCTCGTCGTGCGCTACGAGGGTCCCGCGGGCGGCCCGGGCATGCAGGAGATGCTGCACCCCACCGCATTCCTCAAGGGCTCCGGCCTCGGCAAGAAGTGCGCGCTGATCACCGACGGCCGCTTCTCCGGTGGTTCCTCGGGACTGTCCATCGGCCACATCTCGCCCGAAGCCGCCAGCGGCGGCGCCATCGGCCTGGTGGAGGACGGTGACCAGATCCTCATCGACATCGCGACGCGCACGCTGAAGCTCCTCGTCGACGACGCGGTGCTCGCCGAGCGCCGGGCGAAGATGGAGTCGTCCGAGCGTCCGTGGCAGCCGCTGAACCGCGAACGCACCGTCACCACGGCCCTGCGCGCGTACGCCGCGCTGGCGACGTCCGCCGACAAGGGCGCGGTCCGCCAGGTTCCCTGACCGCACGCACCGACAGCACCGGGCACACACGAAGCCGGGTGCCGCAGCAGGTTCCCTGCCGCGGCACCCGGCTTCCGTCGTCGGTGCGACCGCGAATTCCGCCACGATGTGACCGCTCTCACGGGTGATCAACTCGCTCAAACGGCAACACCCGTGAACAGGTTCTACTGATCGAATTGATCAGTTGAGCTCACGCTTCTTGCACACGGCGCTCAGTAGTGGTTCCCTCAGTTGGCCGTTGAGACCTACATCACAATCGGCAGCACCACCGGAACTTCTCCGGCCCACGAGGCCATCGGGAACACAACCAAGGAGCGACACATGCCAGGAGTCGGCATATGGCGAACGAAATCCGTTGAGCAATCGATAGCGGACACCGACGAACCCGACACCCGGCTGCGGAGGGAACTCACCGCGAAGGACCTCACCGTCTTCGGTGTCGCCGTCGTGATCGGCGCCGGTATCTTCACGCTCACCGCCCGGACTGCAGGCAACGTTGCCGGGCCGTCCATTTCGCTCGCCTTCGTCCTCGCCGCCATCGCGTGCGGCCTGGCCGCCCTCTGCTACGCCGAGTTCGCATCCACCGTCCCCGTCGCGGGCAGCGCGTACACGTTCTCCTACGCCACCTTCGGCGAGTTCGTCGCCTGGATCATCGGCTGGGACCTCATCCTCGAATTCGCCCTCGCGGCGGCCGTCGTCTCGAAGGGCTGGTCGCTGTACCTGGGCAACGTCCTCGGATTCAGCGGATCCACCACCGCCCATCTCGGGCCCATCGACTTCGACTGGGGCTCGCTGATCATCGTCGGCGGCATCACCATCGTCCTCGCCATCGGGACCAAGGTGTCCTCGCGCGTGTCCGCCGTCATCACGGCCATCAAGATCGCCGTCGTCCTCCTCGTCATCGCTGTCGGCGTCTTCTACATCAAGAAGGAGAACTACGCCCCGTACATCCCGCCGGCCGAGGGCAACGAAAGCGCCGCCCACGGTGTGCACCAGACCCTCTTCTCCTTCCTCTCGGGAGCGGACGGCAGCAGCTACGGCTGGTACGGCCTGCTCGCCGCCGCGAGCCTCGTGTTCTTCGCGTTCATCGGATTCGACGTCGTCGCCACCACCGCCGAGGAGACCAAGGATCCGCAGAAGGCGCTCCCCCGCGGCATTCTCGGCTCGCTCGCGATCGTCACCGTCCTCTACGTCGCGGTCACCCTCGTGCTCACCGGCATGGTGAAGTACACCGACCTCAAGACCGGTAGCCCGCTCGTCGGCGACAGCAGCGCCACGCTGGCGACCGCCTTCGAGGCACACGGCATCACCTGGGCGCAGACCGCCATCAACTTCGGCGGACTCGCAGGCCTCACCACCGTCGTGATGGTGATGATGCTCGGCCAGACCCGCGTCCTGTTCGCCATGTCCCGCGATGGACTCGTCCCCCGCGGTCTGGCGAAGACCGGCAAGAAGGGCACCCCGGTCCGCATCACGCTGTTCGTCGGCGCCGTGGTGGCACTCCTCGCCGCCTTCTTCCCGATGGGCACCCTGGAGGAGATGGTGAACATCGGCACCCTCTTCGCGTTCGTGCTCGTCTGCATCGGCGTCGTCATCCTCCGCCGCACCCGCCCCGACCTGCCGCGCGGATTCCGCGTTCCGCTGGTCCCGCTGGTGCCCATCCTCGCCGTCCTGGCCTGCGGCTGGCTGATGCTGAACCTGTCCGTCGAGACCTGGATCCGATTCCTGGTGTGGATGGCCCTCGGCGTCGTCGTCTACCTCGCCTACGGCCGCCGCAAGTCCGTCCTCGGACAGAGGCTCGCGGCACAGGCACAGGCCACCCCGCCCGAGGAGGAGAACATCCCGGAACTCGCCCAGCGCTGACCCTCGTCCGGCGTTGATCCGGCAGAAACGACTGCGCCGCACTCCCGATCGGGGGTGCGGCGCAGTCGTGGTTCAGGGAAACGATCAGATGAGCGGGTTGGCGCCGTTGAGGAAGATCCAGATGCACACACCGGCGGCGACGCCCAGGATCAGTGCCGCGAACGACCCGATGAACGGCCGCGTGGCCCAGCCGCGGCGGCCGTCGAGCGAGATCCGCCCGGGGCCGGTGAGAATGATCACGCCCGCGCACACGCCGAGAAGCGTCTCGTACTCGGTGCCGGAGGGCGCGAAGTACTCGAGCCCCGGTTCCGCGATCTGCCGGAACGCCCACGCATTGATCATCACGGCCAGCACCGAGGCGGCGGCCAGCGGGGTGACGAGACCGAGGATCAGCAGCGCACCGCCCGCGACCTCACCGATGGCACCGAGGATCGCGAGCAGCTTCGCCTGCTGGAAGCCCGAGTTCACAAGCACCTCCTCGAAACCGTCGAGGCCCGGACCGTTCCACATTCCGGTCAGCTTCTGCAGGCCGTGCACGAGCGCCGTGCCGCCGACCGCGAGTCGCAGTGCCAGCAGTCCGAGATCCAGGGTGCCGCGGCCGATCTTCACGTCCCCCTCGCCGAGCCGGTCGGTCGACGGATCACCCGCAGTGGCCCCGAGGGACGCACCGGAGGTCGCGCCGATCACCTGCGTCGGCTGGTCCGGCACGTCGGACGCCGACTGCCGGTACGCGGGGATCTGCTCGGTGGGCAGACCGGCGCCGCGTGCATCGCCGTAATCGAGTTCGTCGTCGGTGTGCGGGAGACCCTGTCCCGTGGAACCGGACGTCGGCGTGGCCGACGGAAACCGCTCGGTGGGAAGGTCGTAAGGGCTCGAGACCCTGCCGTAGCCGGGTGAGGCGCCTTGCTGCGCGGCACCGTCATCCGACGACTCGCTGGGGTCTTTCCGCATGTCAGTCACACCGTCAAGCCTAGGTCGATTCGCCGGACATCGCTGGTAGGCGGAACCGGCGTGGCGGCGACCTCGCACTCTTCCGTAACGTCTCCATCATGATGGTGGGTGGGCGGCGCCGCACGGCGTCCCGCAAGATGGCGATGTCCGCACTGTGCGTGACGGCGGTCCTCGCCGCCGGGTGCGCGAAATTCGACGACTCCGCGTCCTCCCCCTTCACACCCGAGCCGACGGGTGCATCGGGCGCGGAGGTCGAACCCGAGAACCCGCCGCCGTCCACCACGACCACACCGCCGCCGAGCGGGCCGCTGGGACCGTGCCAGGATCCGGATCCCAGTGTCATCGCCACGTGTCTCGACACCACCGGCGGACTCGTCGTCCTCCCCGACGGGGCCACCGCTCTGGTCGCGGAGCGCCGGACCGGGCGCATCCTGCAGGTCGCCCAGGGGCAGACCCCCAAGGAGATCGCGCACGTCGACGTGGACGGCAGCACCGACGGCGGCCTACTCGACATCGCGCTGTCGCCGAGTTTCGTCGAGGACAACCTCATCTACGCCTACGTCACCACCCCGACCGACAACCGGGTGGTGCGGATCGCACCGGGCGACTCCGCCAAGGAGGTTCTCGGCGGGATCCCGCGCGGCGACACGGGCAATGCGGGATCGCTCGAATTCTCCGGCGACGAACTGATGGTCCTGACCGGCAACGCGAACAACCCGGCAGCGGCCGCCGATCCGGCGTCGCTGGCCGGAAAACTGCTGAAGGTCACCGCACTGTCGCCCGCACCGACGCCGGCACAGCCCCGGCCGCAGGTGGTGCTGACGGGCATGGGGACAGCGGGCGGGGTGTGCGTCGACCCGGGGGTGGCCGTGTGGGTCACCGACCGCACCCCGTTGGAGGATCGGCTGGTGCGGGTCAGCGCGGACGGAGCGGTGTCGTCTCCGGTGTGGACGTGGCCGGAGCGGCCCGGCGTCGGCGGCTGCGTCGCAGCCGGTGATGTCGTGGCGGTGTCACTGAGCACCGCGAAGGCCATGTCGGCGCTCGCCGCCGACCCCGGCACGGGCGCCGTCACCACCGCACCGGGTGTCATCGTCCAGGACCGGTACGGCCAACTCGGCGGCGCCGCACTCGGTCCCGACGGGCTCATCTGGGTGAGCACGGTCAACAAGACCGCCGGTCAGCCCGGACCCAACGACGACCGCGTCATCAAGATGCCCCTGCCGTCCGGTGGCGGCGGATTCGACTGACGGGCCCCGCCCTCGCGCCGCGTCCCCCGCGCAACGAACGGGACGCTCGTTCGGTTGATCCGAACGAGCGTCCCGTTGGTGCAGAAAGAGATCAGCCGCCGCAGGCCTCGATGACCAGTTCCTTGACGCGGGCCGGATCGGCCTGACCGCGAGTGGCCTTCATCACGTCGCCGACGATCTTGCCCGCGGCCGCGACCTTGCCGCCGCGAATCTTCTCGGCGATGTCGGGGTTCGCCGCCAGGGCCTCGTCGACGGCGGCCTTCAGCTTCGTGTCGTCGCGTTCGACGACGAGCTCGGGATGATCCGCGACGACCTGGTCGGGGTCGCCCTCACCGGCGAGGACGTGGTCGACCACCTGACGGGCCACCTTGTTGTTCAGCTTCCCGCTGTCGATCAGCGCGACCACCTGCGCGACCTGAGCCGGCGTGATCGGCAGTTCGCCGAGTTCCACCCCGCGGGTGTTCGCCTGCTGCGCCAGGTACGACACCCACCAGGACCGCGCGGCCTCCGGCGAGGCGCCGGCCTCGACGGTCGCGATGACGAGGTCGACGGCGTTCGCGTTGACGAGGTCACGCATGACCTCGTCGGAGACGCCCCAGTCGGCCTGGATCCGGGCGCGGCGGACCCACGGCAGCTCGGGCAGGGTGCCCCGCAGTTCCTCGACCCACTCGGCGCTGGGCGCGACCGGCTCGAGGTCGGGCTCCGGGAAATAGCGGTAGTCCTCGGCGGTCTCCTTGCGGCGGCCCGGCGACGTGGTGCCGTCCGCTTCCTGGAAGTGCCGGGTCTCCTGGATCACCTCGCCGCCGGCCTCGAGCACGGCGGCCTGGCGGCGCATCTCGTACCGGACCGCGACCTCGACGCTCTTGAGGGAGTTGACGTTCTTCGTCTCGGTGCGGGTGCCGAGTTCGGTCGCCCCGATCGGCATCAGCGACGCGTTGGCGTCGCACCGCATCGAACCCTGGTCCATGCGGACGTCCGACACGTTCAGCGACTTCAGCAGATCGCGCAGCGCGGTGACGTACGCGCGGGCCACCTCGGGGGCGCGGGCACCGGCGCCGCTGATCGTCTTGGTGACGATCTCGACCAGCGGGACCCCGGCGCGGTTGTAGTCGAGCAGCGAGTGGCTGGCACCGTGGATGCGACCGGTCGCGCCGCCGACGTGCAGCGACTTTCCGGTGTCCTCCTCCATGTGCGCGCGCTCGATCTCGACGCGCCACGTGGTGCCGTCGTCGAGGATGACGTCGAGGTAGCCGTCGGTGGCGATCGGCTCGTCGTACTGGGAGATCTGGTAGTTCTTCGGCTGGTCCGGGTAGAAGTAGTTCTTCCGCGCGAACCGGCCCCACGGTGTGATGGAACAGTTCAGTGCGAGTCCGATCCGGATCGCGGACTCCACCGCCGCCTCGTTCACGACGGGCAGCGACCCGGGCAGACCGAGGCACACCGGGCAGACCTGCGTGTTCGGCTCGGCGCCGAACTCGGTGGGGCACGGGCAGAACATCTTCGTGTTGGTGCCGAGCTCTACGTGCACCTCCATGCCGAGAACAGGCTCGTACTTCGCGAGCACGTCGTCGTAGTCGAGGAGGTCCGGAGTGTCGACAGCAGTCATGCCACAGAGTTTATGCGTCCGGCGGTTCACCGGAAAACGCGGTCAGCCGAAAAATGCGGCCGCCTCGTCGTACCGCTCCCGCGGCACCGTCTTGAGGCGCCGGGTGGCCTCCTCGAGGGGCACGAGGTCGATCGACGTGCCGTGCAGCGCGACCATGTTGCCGAAGTCGCCGCGGTGGACGGCGTCGGTGGCATGCACCCCGAAGCGGGTGGCGAGCACCCGGTCGTACGGCGTCGGGGTGCCGCCGCGCTGCACGTGCCCGAGCACCGTCGTCCGCACCTCCTTGCCGAGGCGGCGTTCGATCTCGTCGCCGAGTTGCTGCGCGACCCCGGTGAACCGTTTGTGGCCGAACTCGTCGATGCCGCCTTCGCGCAGACTCATCGACTCCGGGGTGGGGGTGGCGCCCTCCGCGACGACGCAGATGAAGTGCGAATCGCCGCGCTGGAACCGCTTCTTCACCATGGTGCACACCTCGCCGACGTCGAACGGGACCTCGGGAACGAGAGTGAGATGCGCGCCGGTCGCGAGCCCGGAGTGCAGGGCGATCCAGCCCGCGTGCCTGCCCATCACCTCGACGAGCATCACCCGCTGGTGGGATTCGGCGGTGGTGTGCAGGCGGTCGATCGCGTCCGTCGCGATGGACAGGGCGGTGTCGAAACCGAACGTCACATCGGTGCAGTCGATGTCGTTGTCGATGGTCTTCGGCACCCCGATCACGGGCACCCCGCTCTCGGCGAGCCAGCTCGCCGCCGTGAGCGTGCCCTCGCCGCCGATCGGGATGAGTGCGTCGATGCCGTTGTCGTCGAGCGTCTGCCGGATCTGGTCGAGGCCGGCCTTGAGCTTGTCGGGGTTGACCCGCGCGGTACCGAGGATGGTGCCGCCCCGGGTGAGGATCCGGTCTATCCGGTCGTCGTTGGACAGCGCGACCTTGCGGTCTTCGAGCAGGCCACGCCACCCGTCACGGAATCCCACCACCGAACTGCGGTACCGCCCGTCGGCCGTCCGCACCACTGCCCTGATCACCGCATTGAGCCCGGGGCAGTCGCCGCCTCCGGTGAGGATTCCGATCCGCATCCAAGCACCCCTCGTCGTCTCGTGTGGTGATGGTGGTTCTCATTAGACATCTTGCCGCCCGAAACGTGTTCGAGCACCTCGGATCGGCCGGTTCGATCAGCCGGGTGTGACGAGACCGCTCTCGTAGGCCAGGACCACCGCCTGCGCCCGGTCGCGCAGGTCCAACTTGGACAGCACCTTCCCGACGTGCGTCTTGACGGTCTGTTCGGCGACGAACAGGCGTTCCGCGATCTCGGTGTTGGACATGCCGCGGGCGATCAGCTCGAGCACCTCGCGTTCGCGGGGCGTCAGCGCCGACAGTGCGGCCGGTTTGCGACGTGCGGTGCTCCGGCGGCTGGTCACGTCGGCGATGAGACGCCGGGTGACGGTCGGCGCGAGAAGCGCCTCGCCGTCGGCGACCACCCGCACCGCGCGGATGAGTTCCTCCGCGGGCGCGTCCTTGAGCATGAAGCCGCTGGCCCCGATGCTCAGCGCCTCGTACACGTAGTCGTCCACGTCGAACGTCGTGAGCATGAGCACCCGCACCGGCGGATCGAACCCTGCCGACAGGATGACGCGGGCGGCGTCGAGTCCGTTCATTTCCGGCATGCGCACGTCCATCAGGACCACGTCGGGCCGCAGGCGCTTCACCTCGCTCACCGCCACCGCCCCGTCCGGGGCGTCACCGATGACACTGATGTCGGGCTGGGAGGCGAGCAGGGCTCCGAAACCCTGCCGGACCATAGCCTGGTCGTCGGCGATGAATACGGTAATGGCCACGCCGCCAGCCTAGGCGGAGGCGACCGGGAACTCGGCGTGGACCTCGAATCCGCCGTTGTCGTGCAGGTGCGTGGTGAGTACGCCGCCGACCGCCTGCGCACGCTCGCGCATCCCGATGATGCCGTTGCCGCCGGTCGACTCGTGCCTGGTCAGGGCCGAGACAAGGCTCCGCCGCGGCGGGCCGTTCACGATCGACACGGACGCGATCGGCGTCTCGTACGCAATCTTCACCTCGACCGCGGCGCCCGCCGCGTGCCGGGCCGTGTTGGCGAGGGATTCCTGCAGGATGCGGTACATCACCAGCCCGACCGACTCCGACACGTGCCGCGGGTCGCCATCGGTGTGCCAGGAGACGGGGATGCCGGCCCTGCGGCTACCCTCGAGCAGCTCGCTGATCTGCTGGACGCCGGGCTGCGGCGCGTGCTCGGCCACCTGGCCGTCGCTGCGCAGCACACCGAGGAGTCCGCGCACCTCATTCAGCGCGGCGCGGCCCGCGGCTCCGATCGATTCGAACTCGGCCCGCGTCTCGTCCGACATGCCCGCGATGCGGTACGGCGCGCTCTGCGCCTGCACCACGACCATCGACATGTGGTGCGCGACGACGTCGTGCAGGTCCCGGGCGATGCGGGCCTTCTCCTCGAGGATCGTCCGGCGGGTGCGCTCGAGTTCGCTCAGCTCCTCCTGCTGTGCGAGTTGCCGCCGGGACAGCACCAGCCACCGGATCAGCAGACCGAAGACGACGATGGCGGTCAGTCCCACCGCCCACCCACGACCGTTGGTGCCCGGGGTGTCGGCGAGGAACAGCAGGACGGTGGAGATCCACGCCACACCGACGACCGGGATCGTGGCCCGCATGCTGACCGCGGCCAGCAGGGCGAGCATCACCAGGATGTGGACCACCTGCCAGGGGTAGTCGTATCCGTCCTGCAGCGCGAAGACACGCGGAATCACCAGCGCCGAGATCGCGGAGACGGCCCAGGCCAGCGCCGGGTTCGACCGAATGAGCAGGAACGGGAACGTCGCGAGCGCCGCCACGAACGGTTGAATCGGAGGACTGACCTGGTGGGTCAGCTGCAGGGTCGGCCACGCCACGGCGAACAGGATCGCCGTGACCACGACGATTGCCACGTTCAGCCACTGGCCTTCGGCGGCTCTCCGGATGCGCGTCTTCGTCTTCACACCCTCGACACTAGAAACACAGGTCACGGCGTGTCCTCATACCCCGGACTCACGTCGGCCTAGTACCGGAGTATGAGATCGGAGCCCTCTCCCCCACGAGGCCAGTGATCGAACCGGACCCGGGAGTGATGTGGCTGCGCAACACGAATTCATAACGTCGTCGTCATGCGAACGACGGGGACACGGAGAACGACTTGGGCCGCGGTGGCGTGCGCGGCCACCGCGCTACTGACCACCACAGGATTCGCCGGCACCGGCGCGGCGAGCACGCCCCGCCACGAGAACGTCGCCGCGTCCGCCGCGGTGCGCACGCTCACCACACCGGAAGCGCTCACCGAGGACTCCATTCCCGAGGACTTCGCATCGGTGATGGGGTACACACCGGTGCGAATCGACGGCATGCTCGCCAATCCCGGCGGCGACTGTTCCTCCCCGGTGCCGCTGCCGCTCGAGTTCGACACCGCGTGCAAGGCGCACGACCTCGGCTACGACCTCCTGCGGTACGCGTCGCGGTCCGGCGAGGATCTCGGCCCCTGGGCGCGGCAGTCGCTCGACGCGCAACTGGATCAGCGAATGCACACCGCGTGCGACACCCGTCTCGACGAGCAGACGCGGGCACAGTGCTTCGTGATGGCCAACATCGCGACCACCGCCGTCACCGGAAACAGTTGGCGTCAAGGCTATTCGACACCGGTCACCGAAGCCGGGCTCCCGTACGCGCTGGCCGGCGCCGCGGGCGCCGCACTACTCGCAGGCGTGGCGTGGTCGATCCGCCGCCGCCCGCGTCCGGTCGGAGCGATCGCATGACCACCGCGGCTCTGTCCGGTCCCGGACGGAGCCCGGCGCACCCCCGGTCGCGTACCGCGCCGAATACCCTGCGCCGCACACTGACCACGACGATTCCGATCTCCGCCCTCCCCCGCGCCTCCTCGACGATCGCCGTCACCACCGCGACACTCGCGTCGCTCGCCCCCTCACTGCTTCCCCGCAGTACGCTGACACAGGCACTGTTCACCGGGTTCCTCGCCGCGGTCGGCTTCGGGATCGCCGTCCTCGTCCGTCTGCTCCGGCAACTCGTCACGCGCTCACACCCCCATCACCCTCCGCGGGACTCGGTGCGTCTGCTGGTCCTGATCGGCGCCATGATCGTGGTGACATGGGCGATCGTGCTCGCCGACCACTGGCAGGATTCGCTGCGCGCCGCCATGGGCATGCCGGGCATCGGGCCGGACCACTGGATACAGGCGATCATCGGGGTGGCGCTGACCTTCCTGCTGTTCGCCGGCATCGGCAGCGTCGTCGCCGCGGTCGCCCGCCGCCTCGGCTGGATCGGCAGCGCCACCACCGCCGTCGTACTCGCGACCGGGCTGCAACTGGTCGCCGGACCCGCGTTGTGGGGGATGATGTCCCGTTCCTACAGCGACTCCAACGCGCTCGTCGACGTGTCCCTGCACCGGCCGGTGTCCGCCGAATCGTCCGGCGGTCCGGAGTCCGCTATCAGCTGGGAGTCGCTCGGGCGCCAGGGACGGCGGTTCGTGGCTGCGGGCGAGCAGTCGGCCGCCATCCGCACCTACGTGGGAATGGATTCGGCTCCCGACGTCGAATCGCGTGCAGCGCTGGCGGTCTCGGAGCTGGAACGGGCGGGCGGCTTCGCCCGGTCCGCCATCGTCGTGACCGTGCCCACCGGCTCGGGCTGGATCGACGAGAACGCGGCCGAAGGATTCGAGGAACGCTTCGCCGACGACGTCGCGATCGTCGGCATGCAGTACTCGTATCTGCCGAGCTGGATCACGTTCGTGTTCGGACGTTCCGCCGCAGACGACTCGGCGACGGCACTGTTCGACGCCGTCGCCGAGCGGATCGCCGACCTACCCGAGATCCTGCGCCCGGCGCTTTACGTCTACGGCCAGAGCCTCGGTTCCGTCGGCGGCAGCGCGATTTTCACCGACGCCGACCAACTCCGGGAACGCGTCTGCGGCGCATTGTGGTCGGGCCCGCCCGCCGGCTCCGTGCTGACGGACGGCGCAACGGTACTGGCGAACACGTCCGACCCGGTGGTGTGGTGGTCCCCCGACCTGATCCTGCACCGGCCCGACCTCTCGCTCGCGGTACGCGATGCGCCGGTCCCCCAATGGATTCCGGGCATCACGTTCCTGCAGACCAGTGTCGACCTGGTGTCCGCGCTGAACTTCGCGTCCGGTCACGGACACCGCTACGGCAGCGAGCAGGGCACCGCCCTGCCCGACTGCCCCTAGCTCGGCGAGCCGATCGGACCGCGTGCAGCCTCGTAGGCGGCACCGACCCGGTACAGCCGCTCGTCGGCCAGTGCGGGAGCCATGATCTGCAGTCCCACCGGCAGACCGTCGTCCGCGGACAGCCCGGACGGAACCGACATCGCGCAGTGCCCGGCCAGGTTGGTGGGCAGCGTGCACAGGTCCGACAGGTACATCGCGAGCGGGTCGCCGACCTTCTCGCCCAGCTTCCACGGCGTGAACGGACTGGTGGGCGACACCAGGACGTCCACCTTCTCGTAGGCCTTGTCGAAGTCCCGGGCGATGAGCGTCCGCACCTTGAGAGCCTGGCCGTAGTAGGCGTCGTAGTAGCCGGACGACAGGGCGTAGGTGCCGATCATGATGCGACGCTTGACCTCCGGGCCGAAGCCGGCGGCACGCGTCGCGGCCATCACCTGGTCGGCGCTCATGTCGCCCTGGTCGATGCGCAGCCCGTACCGCATGGCGTCGAACCGCGCGAGGTTCGACGACACCTCGCTCGGCAGAATGAGGTAGTACGACGCGAGCGCGTACTCGAAGTTGGGGCACGACACCTCGACGACCTCGGCACCGAGTTCGGTGAGTTGCGCGACGGCGGCATCGAACGAGGAGATGACCCCGGGCTGGTAGCTGTCGGAGTGCAGTTCCTTGACCACACCGACCTTCACGCCCTTCAGGTTGCCGCCCGCACCCTCGCGCGCGGCCGCCACCACGGGACGCACCGGCGCGTCGATCGACGTGGAGTCGCGCGGGTCGTGCCCGGCGATGACCTCGTGCAGCAGTGCGGTGTCGAGGACCGTGCGGCCGCACGGGCCACCCTGGTCGAGCGAGGACGCGCAGGCGACGAGACCGAAGCGGGAGACCGTGCCGTACGTCGGCTTGGTGCCGACCGTCGCCGTGACGGCGGCGGGCTGGCGGATCGAGCCACCGGTGTCGGTGCCGATCGCGAGCGGGGCCTGCCGGGACGCGAGTGCCGCGGCACTGCCGCCGCCGGAGCCGCCCGGGATGCGGGTGGTGTCCCACGGGTTACGGGTGGGGCCGTACGCGGAATTCTCGGTGGACGATCCCATCGCGAACTCGTCGAGGTTGGTCTTACCCAGGATCGGGATGCCGGCCTCGCGCAGCTTCTTCGTCAGCGTCGCGTCGTACGGCGCGATCCAGCCTTCGAGGATCTTCGACGCGCACGTGGTGGGCATGTCGGTGGTGGTGAAGATGTCCTTGAGCGCCAACGGAACTCCCGCGAGCGGGGAGGCGGGAGCATCGCCTGCGGCGAGGCTGCTGTCGACCTCCTTCGCCGACACGAGGGCCTGTTCGCCCGCCACGTGCAGGAAGGCGTTCAGTTCACCGTCGACCGCGGCGATGCGGTCGAGATGCGCCTGGGTGACCTCGACGGACGACACCTCACGGCTGTGGATCTTCGACGCGAGATCTGCGGCGTCGAGAGTGGTCAGATCGGCGCTCATTCGCCCTCTCCAAGAATCTGCGGGACGGCGAAACGATCCTGCTCGACGGCCGGCGCGCCGGACAGCGCCTGCTCGGGCGTCAGGCCGGGAACGATCACGTCGGGACGGGTCACGTTGGTGACGGCGTTCGGGTTCGCCATCGGCGGAACATCCTCGGCGGGCACCTCGGTGACCACCTTCACGTGGCTGAGAATCGAGTCCAGCTGACCGGCGAACTCGTCAAGCTCGGCATCGGTCAGGGCGAGTCGAGACAGCCGCGCGAGGTGCGCGACCTCGTCACGGGAGATGGCAGGCACCGCGGGGCCCCTTTCGGTTCGGACGTACACATTCGGACGTACACAAGTGGGTCCCAGCCTAGAGCAGTGGTCGGATCAGCCGTGCAGCCAGCGCCGCAACCTGGCCGTCAGGAACGGCAGAACCACGAAGACCATCACCGGAGTCGTGAGCACCGTCGCCACCACGGTGCGGGTCACCACGTCCAGGGGCGCCAGCCGGGGAGTGACGAACATCGCGACGAGCAGCGAGATCGGGAAGAAGCCGAGCCAGATCGTGACCGCCTGCTTCCACCGCGGCGGTGGGGCAGAGACCCGCACGGCGTGGGTGAGCGTCGACTGCGGTTCGAACCAGCCCTCCACCCCGGTCAGCCGGTGCGTCACCGTGTCCTGCGCCAGACCCGTCCCCCGCCCCACCCACACCTTCCGCGCAGGCGAGGTGGTCCACGCGTCGAGCGTGTGCTCGTCCGCGAACCGGTACACCACGTGGTACTGCTCGGGGTCGGACGCCGCGCGCAGCCAGCCCCCGCCGAGGAATCCCGGGAACGTGCCCGCCATCGCCATCCCGGCGTCCGTCCAGCGCAGGAACTCCTGCTCGCGGCCCGCCGCCACCCGCCTCGAGACGGACGTCGTCACTCCCGTTGCCGTGGTGTTCATGCACCCATGTTTGGGCCGTCGTGTTTCGTGCACGAGGCGAATCCGTATCGGCGATGTCACGAATCGAGCGCGACCTGCGAGTCCCCGTTCCGACCCGGGCGAAGCCGCAGGGGGGACCGCATACTCGGGAACGAAAGTGCAAGGATGGTGAGCGACGGGGGTCGCAGGTACTCCCGCGTCTATCTCGTGGTGAAAGGGACGCACGTGTCGTATCTGCTTCGCGTCCAGCTCCCCGACCGTCCCGGTAGCCTCGGCTCTCTCGCCGTCGCCCTGGGCTCGGTGGGTGCTGACATTCTGTCGCTCGACGTGGTGGAACGGGGTGCCGGATTCGCCATCGACGACCTCGTCGTCGATGTCGAGCCGGGATCGCTCCCCGACACCCTCATCACGGCCGCCGAGAACCTGCCCGGCGTCACCGTCGACTCCATCCGGCCGTACGCCGGAATACTCGACACCCACCGCGAGCTCGAGCTGATCGACCAGGTCGCCACCGCCGCGGACGATCGACTGCAGGTCCTCGTCGACGGCGCCCCGCGGGTGCTCCGGGTCGGCTGGTCCGTGGTCGCCGATCTCGGCCCCCACGGCGCATACCGGGTGGTCGGCAGCTCCGGAGCGCCCGAGACGCACGCCACCGAGATCCCGTGGATGCCGCTGGAGAAGCCCACCGCGCTCGACGGCGAGGGCGACTGGGTTCCGCAGGTGTGGCGCGACATGAACACCACCCTCGCCGCGGCTCCCCTCGGGACCACCGGCCGGGTGCTGATGCTCGGCCGCCCCGGCGGCCCGGAGTTCCGTCCGTCCGAGATCGCCCGGCTGGGCTACCTCGCCGGCATCATCGCGACAGTACTGAGCTGACATCCGCCCCGGGCCGGGAGGTCCGGGGCTGGGGAGGTCCGGGGCTGGGGAGCTCCGGGGCCGGGAGGTCCGGGGCTGGGGTCGCCTCAGACCAGTTCGCGGACCAGGACGGTGAGCTCGACACCCGGCACGGGCGCCCAATTGCGTTCGGGCACTGGCACGAAGCCGTTGCGGTCGTAGATGCGGCGGGCGTCTTCCATGTCCGGCTGGGTCGACATCACCACCGCGCGGTCGCCGCGGTCGTAGGCCGTGTCGAGCACGTGCCGCACGAGCGCCGACCCGACGCCGGACCCGCGGGCGTCGGGGGACACGGCGAGCATCCGGAATTCGAGTTCCCCCGGCTGCGCGACGTCAGCGTACGGGGACGCGGGTTCCGCGATCGTGACGGAACCCACGACCCGGCCCTCCATCACCGCCACCCGAACCTCCGCCTTGTCTGCCCGTTCAGCGGTGTCGCGCAACCGGTTCGTGTACGGATCGTGTGCCTCGACGTGTCCGCCGCCCACGTAGGCGATCACCGTGAGGTCGCTGACGGCCTCGTACTCGTCCGGTGTCGCATTCCGAATCTCGATCATGTCCAGAACTATGACAGGACAGCTCACGCCGCCCAAAACTCGAGCGTGAGGTTCCCGTCACACTCCGGAATCCGCGACCGCGTCCGGTCCGCCCTCCAGCAGTCGGCGGAACCCGTCCTCGTCGAGTACCGGCACACCGAGTTCGACGGCCTTGTCGTGCTTCGACCCCGGCGATTCGCCGGCCACCACGAACGCCGTCTTCTTCGACACCGAACCCGCGGCCTTGCCGCCCCGGACGAGGATCGCCTCCTTCGCCTGGTCGCGGGAGAACGTCTCGAGCGAACCCGTGACGACGATCGACAGTCCCTCGAGGTTGCGCGGAATCGATTCGTCGCGTTCGTCTTCCATGCGCACACCGGCCGCCGACCACTTGTCGACGATCTGCCGGTGCCAGTCGACGCCGAACCATTCGACGACGGCCGCGGCGATGGTGCCACCGACCCCGTCGACGGCCGCGAGTTCCTCGACGGAGCTCTCCCGGATCCGGTCCAGCGACCCGAACTCGCCCGCGAGCGCACGCGCCGCCGTGGGACCGACGTGGCGGATGGACAGGGCGACCAGCACCCGCCACAGCGGCTTGTCCTTGGCGGTATCGAGATTGTCGAGCAGCCTGCGGCCGTTGGCCGACAGCCCGCCGGCCTTGGTCCGGAACAGCGCCGTCTTCAGCAGGTCGTCCTCGGTGAGCGAGAACAGGTCGCCCTCGTCGCCGATCGCCTTCGCTTCGAGCAGGCTCGTCGCGGCCTCGTAGCCGAGCACCTCGATGTCGAACGCACCGCGGCCCGCGACGTGGAACACGCGTTCCCGAAGCTGCGCGGGGCAGTACTGCTGGTTGGGGCAGCGAATGTCCGCGTCACCCTCCTTGGCGGGGGCCAGCGGCGTGTCGCACTCCGGACAGTTCGCCGGCATCACGAACTCGTACTCGTCGCCGGTCCTGGCGTCCACCACGGGCCCGAGGACCTCGGGAATCACGTCTCCGGCTTTGCGCAGCACGACCGTGTCGCCGATCAGCACGCCCTTGCGTTTGACCTCGGAGCCGTTGTGCAGGGTGGCGAGGGAGACGGTGGAGCCGGCGACCGTGACCGGTTCCATGTAGGCGAACGGGGTGACCCGGCCGGTGCGGCCGACGTTGACCCGGATGTCGAGGAGCTTGGTGGTGGCCTCCTCCGGCGGGTACTTGTACGCGATCGCCCAGCGCGGCGCGCGCGACGTGGACCCCAGCCGGCGTTGCAGCGACGTCTCGTCGACCTTGACCACGAGGCCGTCGATCTCGTGCTCCACGTCGTGCCGGTGCTCGCCCCAGTACTGCACCCGGTCCACGACGGCGTCCGCACCGGTGACGCGGACGGTGTGGGTGGACACGGGCAGGCCCCACGCCGCCAGCGCCGTGTACGCGTCGTACTGGGAGGCAGGCTCGAATCCTTCGCTCCGGCCGAGACCGTGGCAGATCATCCCGAGGCGCCTGCGGGCGGTGACGGCCGGATTCTTCTGCCGTAGCGACCCGGCCGCCGAGTTGCGGGGATTCGCGAACGGCGCCTTGCCCTCCTCGACGAGCGCCGCGTTGAGCGCCGCGAAGTCCTCGAGCCGGAAGAACACCTCACCGCGCACCTCGAGGAGCGCCGGAACCGGGTATTCGTCTGTGCCGGTGAGCTTTTCCGGGATGTCGTCGATGGTGCGGGCGTTGAGCGTCACTTCCTCACCGGTCCGGCCGTCGCCGCGGGTGGCGGCGCGGACGAGTCTGCCGTTCTCGTACACCAGGTTCAGCGCGACTCCGTCGATCTTCACCTCGCACAGGTAGTGCAGATCGGGGCCGGTCTCCTGCTCAACCCGGCTGATCCAGGTGCGCAGTTCGTCGGTCGCGAAGACGTTGTCGAGGCTCAGCATCCGCTCGAGGTGATCGGCGGAGGCGAAGTCGGTGGCGAATCCGCCGCCGACGAGCTGGGTCGGCGAATCCGGCGTCCGCAGGTCGGGGTACTGGTTCTCGAGGTCGTTCAGCTCGCCCAGCAGCACGTCGAACTCTCCGTCGGAGATGATGGGCGCATCACGGACGTAGTAGCGGAACTGGTGCTGCCGCACTTCCTCGGCCAGCTCGTTCCAGTGCTCCCGGACGTGTCCGGGGGCCGGGGTCGGGGCTTCGGTCGATTCACTCACCATCGAAGATTAACCGGTCCGGCCGACACCGAACCCCGGACTCAGAGCGATTCGGGGTCGTCGGTGAACGCGCTGCTCACCTCGGCGCACAACTTCAGCGCGTCGCGGCTCCAGGACGCGTCGGCGCCCGCGAGTCCGCAGGCCGGTGTCACGGCGATCTGGGTCCGCAGCGTCGTGCGCGGAAATCCGAGCCGGTCGATCAGCGTCACCGCAGGTCGGGCGAGGTCGCGCCAGGTGGCGGGCACGGCGGGGGCGGTGGTCGGGATCAGCCCCAGCACCAGCTCCTTGCCCGCGTCGAGCAACTCGCCGATGCCGTCCAGATCCGAAGGCGCCAGCTGCGACACATCCAGACCGACCGCGCGCGCACTGCTGCGCCGCAGCAGGTCGGTGGGCAGGTCCGCGGAGCAGCAGTGCACCATGGTCACTCCGCCGGACCCGGCGAGGGCGGCCTCGAGCACCGCGAGCGCCTCTGGTTCCGGCATGGCCCGCACGGTCTCGAGCCTCGACCTACCGGACAGTGTGCCCGCCAGCACGGCGGGCAGTCGTGGCTCGTCGAACTGGATCAGCACCTGCGCACCGATACGCCGGGTGACCTCCGCGGCGTGCCGCGCGAGTCCTTCGCCCAGCGATTCGGCGAAGTCGCGCACCGCACCGGGGTCGGTGAGCACGCGCCTGCCGGTGCCGAGTTCCACCTCGGCCGCCAGCGTGAGAGGACCCACCGACTGCACCTTCACCACGTGATCGGCCCCGGCGAGGCCCGCACTCTCCCACGCTTCCTCGAGCGCGTCGAGGTCCTGGTTCAGGAAGTCGGTCGCCCGCTTGGCGACCGAGCCGCGACGCTGCACCACACGGTAGGCGGAGGTGGACACGTCCAGTTGCAGATCGACGAGCAGGGCGCTGGCGCGGCCGATCATGTCGGCGCCGAGCCCGCGGGCGGGCAACTCCACCAGGTGTGGAAGCCTGCCGAGTTCGCCGAGGACGACGGTGGCAGCTTCGCGCGGATCCGTTCCGGGCCACGAGCCTACGCCGGTGACGGCACCGGCCAGTGAGATATCCTGCGTCACTGCGTGTTCGGACGCGCGTCGGTACCCGAGATGGTTCCGCTGCCCAGCACGATGTCGCCTGCGGGGTCGGTCCGGTACAGCACGACGGCCTGCCCCTTCGCGACGCCGGTGAGCGGTTCGCGCAGCGAGATGCGGATACCGCCGTCGACGGCTTCCGCGACAGCCTCGGCGAGTCCGCCGTGCGCGCGTACCTGCACGGTGCATTCGACCGGTCCGGACGGCGCGCTCCCGGACGTCCACACGGCGCGGTCCGCGCTGATCGCGTGCACTTCGAGGTCGCGTGCCGAACCGACACGGACGGTGCCGGTCTCGGGTTCGATCGACGTCACGTACCGCGGCTGCCCGTCGGCCGCGGGGCCCTGGACGCCGAGACCCTTCCGCTGTCCGATCGTGAACCCGTGCACGCCTTCGTGTTCCGCGAGCACCTCACCCGAATCGGCGTCGACCACGCTGCCCGGGCGGACACCGATGTGGGCGCCGAGGAACGCCCGGGTGTCACCGGACGGGATGAAGCAGATGTCGTGGCTGTCGGGCTTGTTCGCCACGGCGAGGCCGCGTTCGGCGGCCTCCTCCCGGATCCGGTCCTTCGGGGTGTCGCCGACGGGGAACATCGCCCGCGACAGTTGCTCGGCCGTCAGCACACCGAGCACGTACGACTGGTCCTTGTCCGCGTCGACGGCCCGGCGCAGCACACCGTCCTCGAGCTGCGCGTAGTGGCCGGTGGCCACCGCATCAAACCCGAGGGCGATCGCGCGGTCCGCGAGCGCCGCGAACTTGATCTTCTCGTTGCACCGCAGGCACGGGTTGGGGGTCTCCCCCGCCGCGTACGAGGCCACGAAGTCGTCGATCACGTCTTCCTTGAAGCGGTCGGCGAAATCCCAGACGTAGAACGGGATTCCGAGCACGTCCGCGGCACGCCGGGCGTCACCGGCGTCCTCCTTGGAGCAGCAGCCCCGGGACCCGGTGCGCAGCGTGCCCGGCTCTGCGGACAGTGCGAGATGCACGCCCACCACGTCGTGTCCGGCAGCGACTGCCCGTGCCGCCGCCACAGCGGAATCCACACCGCCGCTCATGGCCGCCAGTACTCGCATCAACGATTCCCTCCACGCGCTCCGACACCGGCGAGCCCGGCGGCGCGGGCCCGCTCCACAATTTGCGGCAGCGCCGCGACGACTGCATCCACGTCCGCGACCGTCGACGTGTGCCCGAACGAGAAGCGCAACGACCCGCGCGCGGTCGCGGCATCCACGCCCATCGCGGTCAGGACGTGGCTCGGGCGCGCGACACCGGCGGTACACGCCGAACCGGTCGAACACTCGATCCCGGCGGCGTCGAGCAGCATCAGCAGCGAATCACCCTCGCAGCCGGGGAACGTGAAGTGGGCGTTGCCCGGCAGTCGCGCGCTGCCGACCGGACCGTTCAGCACGGCGTCCGGGACGATCTCGCCGACGCGTTCGATGAGTCGGTCGCGCAGGACGGACAGTTCCGCGGCGCGGGAGTCGAGGTTCGCGGTCGCGTCGCGCAGCGCCGCCGCCATGCCGACGACACCGGCGGTGTCCGGGGTGCCCGAACGCAGGTCGCGTTCGTGTCCCCCGCCGTGCAGCAGCGGCGCACACGGCACCTGACGCCCCAGCAGGAGCGCACCGACGCCCTGCGGTCCGCCGACCTTGTGCGCGGCGATGCTCAGTGCGGACAGCCCGCTAGCAGCGAAGTCCACGGGGATGTGTGTGACGGCCTGGACGGCGTCGCTGTGCATGGGCACACCGAACTCGGCCGCCACCGCGGCGAGTTCGGTGATCGGCATGATCGTGCCGACCTCGTTGTTGGCCCACATGATCGTGACCAGCGCGGTCTCGTCCGCATGGACGGCGAGTTCGTCGCGCAGCGTCTGCGGCGACACCCGGCCCAGTTCGTCGACGGGCAGCCACGTGACCTGTGCGCCCTCGTGCTTCTCGAGCCACTCCACCGCGTCGAGCACCGCATGGTGCTCCACGGCAGCGGCGAGGATTCGCACCCGGCGGGGGTCGGCGTCGCGCCGCGCCCAGAAGATGCCCTTGACCGCGAGGTTGTCGCTCTCGGTGCCACCGGAGGTGAAGATGACCTCGGACGGCCTGGCGCCGAGGTCGGCGGCGATCGACTCGCGGGCCTCCTCGATGCGGCGGCGGGCTGCGCGCCCGGAACCGTGCAGCGAGGACGCATTGCCCACGGTACTGAAGATGTCGGTCATCGCCCGGACGGCCGCCGGCACCATGGGAGTGGTGGCTGCGTGGTCCAGGTAGACGGGGTGATCGGCACTGCGGGCAGAGGTCATGACGTGACCAGGATAGCTCAGGCGACGAGACGCTCCGCCGCCTCGATGCCCGCAGCCGCCGTCCCGACCGCACCCTGCAGCGGATCGACGATGTCGTGCGCTGCGAGATCGATGCGTTCGTCGCCGCGTGCGGCGCGTTCACACCGGGCCGCCAGATCCCGGCGGCACTCCCCCGGATACTCGATCGGCGCCAGCCGGACCTCGGCGTTGACGCCCTTCTGGCGAATGATGCGCCGGATCGACAGGCCGATCGTCTCCTCGCCCACGAAGCACGGCCCGGTCGTCAGTTCCCCGCCCCGGCCGGTGTATCGCAGCGAGACCGGCTGGACCGGGCACTCCGCGTCGATCGCCGCCTGGAACAGCGCGGGCCGGAATCCGCCGTACGCCCGTCCACACCACGTGGTGCCCTCGGGGAACGCGACGACTCGTTCGCCGTCGCGCAGCCTGCCCGCCGTCGTCGCCACCGTGCCCGGCAGCGCCCGCAGGCTCTGCCGTTCGATCGGGACGACCCGCATCCGCCGGGCGAGCGAACCCAGAACCGGCCAGTCCAGCAGATCGCCGCGGGCGACGAAGTTCGCCGGTGCGAGCGCGCTGAGCACCAGCACGTCGGTCCAGGACACGTGGCCGGCCACCACCAGAAGGCCGCCGTCGTGCCTGCGCTTTCCGCGGTGATCGACCACGACGAGGCGAATTCCGACGCAGCGCAACAGCATCGCCGCGTACCGACGCTGCAGACCGGTCCGCCACGACCGCGGCAGCAACCATCCCGCGGTCAGGAGCGGCGCCGTCGCCAGCGCCGACACCACGAGGCACCACCGCACGACCACGGTCGGGATCGACACGGCGTTCGCCTCCGCGGGCAGGCATCCTGCGCCGCACGGACTCGACGGCATCCACGAATGCACGGGCACCGCGGCCGACTCCGGCACCGCGGCCGCATCCGACACGGCGGTCATGCCTGCGTCCCCGCCTCGAGAGTGGCCGATGCCGAACGCAGGCGGTCGAGGTAGCGCTCGTTCGCGCCGTGCAATCCCTGCAGGGCAACGAAGTCGGCGACTCCGAATTCCGGATCGTGCGCGGGCTCGCCACACACCTTGGCGCCGAGGCGCAGGTACCCCCGGAGCAGCGGCGGCAGGACCGGGCGGGCGGGCGGGTCGATCTCGTCGAGTGACCGGCCGTCGACGCGCACCGGGTTCCGGGGCACGGCCCGGGAGGCCGGGTCGCTGCCGTACTTGCGGAGCAGCAGGTCACGCACGCCGCGGACGTTGGAACCGGCCATTGCGTCGGGGTGCTCCCGCATCGGCACGGAAACGCAGCCCATCACCCACTCGTATCCGGTCAACTGCAGGTAGTGCAGGATCCCGGCCCACATCAGGCTCAGGACCGAACCGGAACGGTGATCGGGGTCGACGCACGCCCGGCCCATCTCGACGATGCGGTTGCCGACGGGATCGAGTGCCGAGATGTCGAATTCGGTGGCGGTGTAGTAGCCGCCGGCCTGGGCGGCGGCGTCGGGCGGGAGCATGCGGTAGCACCCGACGAACTCGCCGGTCTCCTCGTGCCGGACGAGGAGGTGGTCGCAGAAGTCGTCGAACCGGTCGGCGTCGAGGGCGTCCGCGTGCGCGGGGACGGAGAAACCGGGTTCGGACGCGAACACGCGGTACCGCAACCGCTGAGCGGCCACGCGGTGTTCGCGGTCGGACGAGACGACCAGGGAGTACCTGGGTGCGGTTACAACAGAATCGGCGGTCTCACTCGGTGCGCGGAGAACTGACGAAGTTGTCATGGCGCAGGTTTACCGAGCAGGGGCGGCGCGGGGGCGTCGCCCGGGTGTCGTGTCGATGCAGCCCGGATGAACGACGGAAGATACGACGGCGGCCCCGCTCCCGGGAAAGGGAACGGGGCCGCCGTCGGTGGAAAATCAGCCCTTGTGAGCCTTGACGGCCTCGGTGAGCTGCGGAGCGACGTTGAACAGGTCGCCGACGATGCCGAAGTCCGCGATCTCGAAGATCGGAGCTTCCTCGTCCTTGTTCACGGCGACGATGGTCTTCGACGTCTGCATACCGGCGCGGTGCTGGATGGCACCGGAGATGCCGAGCGCGATGTACAGCTGCGGCGAGACCGTCTTACCGGTCTGACCGACCTGGAACTGGCCCGGGTAGTAGCCCGAGTCGACCGCGGCACGCGAGGCGCCGACAGCGGCACCGAGCGAATCGGCGAGGTCCTCGACGACGGTGAACTTGTCGGCGCTGCCGACACCGCGGCCACCGGAGACGACGACGGTCGCCTCGGTGAGCTCGGGGCGGTCGCCACCGACGATCGGATCACGCGAGGTGATCTTGACGGCGCCCTCGTCCTGGGCCGGAACCTCGACGGAAACCTTCTCGCCTGCACCGGCTTCGGGCTTCGCCTCGATGGCACCCGGGCGGACCGAGATGACCGGCACGTCGCCGTTGGCCTTGGCGTCGACGGTGAACGCGCCACCGAAGATGGAGTGCACGGCACTGCCGTCGGACTTCACGTCGACGACGTCGACGAGCAGGCCGGAGCCGATGCGGGCAGCAAGACGTCCGGAGACCTCCTTGCCCTCGACGCTGGCGGCGGTGATGACCGCGGCCGGGGCTGCCGACTCGACGAGCGACGCGAGCACGTCGACCTTCGGCGTGACCAGGTAGCCCTCGATGTCGTCCGACTCGGCGACGTAGATCTTGGCCGCGCCTGCGGCGGCGAGGCCCTCGGCCAGCTTGTCTGCGGTACCGGCGGGACCGGTGACCACTGCGGCCGGCTCACCGAGCGCGCGAGCGGCGGTGATGAGTTCGGTGCTGACCTTCTTCAGTGCACCCTCTGCGTGCTCGACGAGCACCAGTACTTCTGCCATGTCTAACTCTCCCTGTATGTGTCTGCTGGTCTGTAGAGGGGCGCGATCAGATGATCTTCTGGCCCACGAGGTAGGCAGCGATCTTGCTGCCGCCGTCGCCCTCGTCGACGATGCGCTCACCAGCGGTACGCGGGGGCTTGGGGGTGGAGGCGGTGACGGTGGTGCCCGCGTTGGCGACACCGACGGTCTCCGGGTCGACGCCGAGGTCGGCCAGCGTGTAGACGAGAACTTCCTTCTTCTTCGCGGCCATGATGCCCTTGAAGGAGGGGAAGCGGGGCTCGTTGATCTTCTCGGTGACGCTGACGATGGCCGGCAGGCTCGCCTCGAGGCCGAAGACGCCCTCGTCGGTCTCGCGCTCACCGGTGACGGTGCCGTCGGTGACGGTCAGCTTGCGCAGCTGCGTGAGCTGCGGGATGCCCAGGTACTCGGCGATGATGGCCGGAACGGCGCCGACGCGGCCGTCGGTGGCCTCGTTGCCGGCGATGATCAGGTCGGCGGGCTCTTCGTTCTCGAACGTGATCTGTCCGAGCGCCGCGGCCAGGGTCCACGCGGTCTGCACCGCGTCGGAGCCGTGCAGGGCCGGGTCGTTGATGTGCACTGCCTTGTCGGCACCCATGGAGAGGGCCTTGCGGATGGCGTCGGTGGCGCGGTCCGGACCTGCGGAGAGGACGGTCACCTCGCCGCCCTGGGCCTCCTTGATCAGGAGCGCTTCTTCGACGGCGCGCTCGTTGATCTCGTCGAGCACTGCATCGGCGGCCTCGCGGTCAAGCGTGTAGTCGCCGTCGGTCAGCTTGCGCTCGGACCACGTGTCGGGGACCTGCTTGATCAAAACAACGATATTCGTCATGGGTCTTCGTCGACCTCCTGTGTGTTCTTGCGTGGTTATCGTGAGTCGCTCCGCGCGGACCGAGCTCTCGTCTTTCGATATTTCGTCGCACGATTGCTCTGCGACAGATTACCTCACGCTAAGTTACCCGTTGGTAACTTGCGCGAAAGTCTCGTTCACCATAACGGCCGAAACCGCATTTCACCGCTGTGATGTAGACCACCTGGACGAGCGACCTTGCCGGGGGCACTAACCTCGCACCGGTGAGCGAATCATTTGTCGGCGACCGCGAGGACGCACCACTGCCCCTCACGGGCGAGCGGACCGTGCCCGGTATCCCCGAGGAGAACTACTGGTTCCGGCGGCACGAGGTCGTCTACCGCGAACTCCTCCCCCGCTGCGCGGGACGCCGGGTACTCGAGGCCGGATCCGGAGAAGGCTACGGCGCCAACATGATTGCCGATGTGGCAGAGGGCGTCACCGGACTCGACTACGACATCTCCGCCGTCGAACACGTCCGCTCGCGGTACCCCCGGGTCGAGATGCTGCACGGCAACCTCGCGGAGCTTCCCCTCGGCGACGAATCCGTCGACACCGTCGTCAATTTCCAGGTAATCGAACACCTGTGGGACCAGTCCCAATTCCTGCGCGAATGCTTCCGGGTACTGACCCCCGGAGGGGAACTGCTCGTCAGCACGCCCAACCGCATCACGTTCTCGCCGGGCCGCGACACGCCGCTCAATCCGTTCCACACCCGCGAACTCGACGCGGCCGAGCTGACCGAACTGCTCGAGGAAGCCGGATTCACCGTCACTCTCATGACCGGCGTCCATCACGGCGCGCGACTGCAGGCTCTGGACGCGAAGCACGGCGGCTCGTTCATCGGTGCGCAGATCGACCGCGCACTCGCCGGTGAACCCTGGCCCGAGGAACTGACCCGCGACGTCGAGGGCATCACCGTCGACGATTTCGCACTGCATGAGGGCGACATCGACGACAGCCTCGACCTGGTGGCCATCGCGGTGAAGGATCCTGTTCGGTGACCGAATCCGACAACCGCACCGGAGCGGGCGACGCGACGGAGCCGGGCATGTTCTGCCTGGTCCTGCACTCCCACCTGCCCTGGCTCGCCAACCACGGCCGCTGGCCCGTCGGTGAGGAATGGCTGTACCAGTCGTGGGCGGCGTCGTATCTCCCGCTCACCGCGATGCTGCGGCGGCTGTCCGGCGAGGGTCGCTCGCATCTGCTGACCCTCGGCATCACCCCCGTTCTGGCAGCTCAGCTCGACGATCCGCACTGCCTCGCCGGAATGCACCACTGGCTCGGGAACTGGCAGATCCGCGCGCACGAGGCGGCAGGCATGCCCGACGACGCGCATCGCGAACTCGGTGCGCGCGAACACCGTGCGTCCGCCGCCGCGCTCGCCGACTTCGAGCTGCGCTGGCGCCACGGCGGCTCCCCGGTGCTGCGCGACCTCCTCGACCGCGAGGCGTTCGAACTGCTCGGCGGTCCGCTCGCCCACCCGTTCCAGCCGCTGCTCGATCCGCGGTTGCGGTCGTTCTCCCTTCGCGAGGGTCTCGCCGACGCCGCCGCCCGGTGGAACTGCACGCCGACAGGTATCTGGGGGCCCGAATGCGGGTACACCCCCGGCATGGAGACCGGATACGCCGACGCCGGCGTGACGCATTTCATGGTCGACGGGCCCGCCCTGCGCGGCGACACGTCCCTCGGCCGGCCGGTCCGGGAGTCGGACGTGGTCGCGTTCGGACGCGATCTGCAGGTCAGCTACCGGGTGTGGTCGCCGAAGTCGGGCTACCCCGGCCACGCCGCGTACCGCGACTTCCACACCTACGACCACGCCACGGGACTCAAACCGGCCCGGGTCACCGGCCGCACGGTCGACTCGGCCGACAAGGCGCCGTACGACCCCGCTCTCGCGTCGGCGGCCGTCGACCGGCACGTCGCCGACTTCGTCGCCACCGTCCGCAGACGGCTGCGCGACGAGTCCGAGCGCATCGGCCGGCCCGCGCTCGTCGTCGCCGCGTTCGACACGGAACTGTTCGGGCACTGGTGGCACGAGGGGCCCGAGTGGCTCGAGAAGGTGCTGCGGGCGCTGCCCGAGTCCGGAATCCGGGTCGGCACCCTCGACGACGCCCGCAGCCAGGGCTACGTCGGCGAACCCGTCCAGCTCGAGAACTCGTCGTGGGGATCCGGCAAGGACTGGCGGGTGTGGGCCGGCGATCAGGTCGCGGACCTGGTGCAACTCAACTCCGAGGTGGTCGGGACCGCCCTCGACACCGTCGACAAGACCCACGACCACGACGCCGCACCCGGACGTCCCGCGCTCCGGAATCGCGTGAACGACCAGATGCTGCGCGAGGCACTGATGACGGTGTCGAGCGACTGGGCGTTCATGGTCAGCAAGGATTCGGCCGCCGGGTACGCCCGCGACCGGGCACACAAGCACGCGCACGCCACCCGCGAGATCGCCGCCGCCGTGTCGGCGGGCAAGGACGCGGCCGCGAGCAGGCTCGCAGAGGGATGGAACCGCGCCGACGGCCTGTTCCCCGGGCTCGACGCGCGGCGTCTGCCCGCCAGGGACCACCGGCTGACCGGTACCGAGGGAGGGACGTCGTGAAGATCCTGATCGTGTCGTGGGAGTACCCACCCGTCGTGGTCGGCGGTCTCGGCCGCCACGTGCACCACCTGGCCACCGAACTCGCCGCCGCCGGACACGAAGTGGTGGTGCTGTCGCGGCGGCCGTCGGGCACCGACGCGTCGACCCATCCCACCGTCACCCACATCGAGGACGGCGTCCTGGTGGTCGCCGTCGCCGAAGACCCCGCGCACTTCGTGTTCGGCGAGGACATGCTGGCGTGGACGCTCGCGATGGGACACGCGATGGTGCGGGCCGGCGTCGCACTGCACAAGCCGGGTGTCGGAGAGGGTTGGCATCCGGACGTGGTGCACGCGCACGACTGGCTGGTGGCGCATCCGGCCATCGCGTTGGCCGAATTCTACGACGTCCCTTTGGTTTCCACGCTCCACGCCACCGAAGCCGGACGGCACAGCGGCTGGGTTTCCGGCCGGATCAACCGGCAGGTGCATTCGGTGGAATGGTGGCTGGCCAACGAATCCGATGCGCTCATCACGTGTTCCGCGTCGATGCAGGACGAGGTGACCGCACTCTACGGTCCGCAGCTCCCGCCGATCACGGTGATTCGCAACGGAATCGACCTCACCACGTGGAGTTTCCGCGAGCGCGCGCCACGGTCCGGACCGCCGAAACTGCTGTTCGTCGGCCGCCTCGAATACGAGAAGGGCGTGCAGGACGCCATCGCCGCGCTCCCCCGCATCCGGCGCAGCCACCCCGGGACGACACTGTCGGTCGCCGGCGAGGGCACCCAGTTCACCTGGCTCTACCAACAGGCCCGCATCCACCGCGTCGCCCGCGCCGTGAACTTCCTCGGCAACCTCGACCACATCGAACTGCTCGGGTGGCTGCACGGCGCCGACGCCATCGTCCTGCCCAGCCGGTACGAGCCGTTCGGCATCATCGCGCTCGAGGCCGCCGCCTCCGGAACCCCGCTCGTCGCGTCCACCGCGGGCGGTCTCGGGGAAGCGGTCGTCGACGGCGAAACGGGCATGTCGTTCCAACCGGGCGACGTCACCGGGCTCACGTCCGCGGTCCGGGAGGTCCTCGACGACCCGGCCGGGGCGCAGCAGCGCGCGGTGGCCGCCCGCGACCGGCTCACCGCCGATTTCGACTGGCACAAGGTGGCCGAGGAGACCGTCCACGTGTATTCGGGCGCCAAACGTCGTGTGCGGCATCCACTGGCGCGGCCGGAGATCCCCGAGCGCCCCCTGCCCGGCCGCTGATCGGGCTCTGACCGGACTCCGATCGGGCGAATGGATCGTTCGGCGCCTTCGGTGCGCCGAGCGGTACATTCGCCCGGTCACTTCGGGTGGGCCCGCCGAATCCGGATCGGACCCCGAGCCGAGTCCGGGTTTACCACGTCACCCTTCTGCGTGATCTCGACCTCGCCGGAGGCGGCCAGGCGCCGTGCAGCCTCTCGCACCGGTTCCATGAGGGGTCGCCAGTCATCGGGTGCGACGGCTCGCGCGACGTCCGACGGGCAGATGCTCGCACTGCCGGCCCGGGCGTCGAGGAGCGCCCGGATGCGATCCTCGAGTTCACTGTCTGACGCAGCCATCCTTCCGACTATGCCACCGCGCCGCTCAGTTCTCCTGCGCCGCCTTCTTGCGAGCGATGTCTTCGAGGGCCGCGATGTACTTCGCGCGTTCGGCCGCGCCGGCCTCCCACTCCGCTTTGCGGTTCTTCACGGCCTTGGCCGGCGACCCGACGGCGATGCTGAAGTCCGGGATGTCGCCCTTCACGACGGCGTGCGCACCGAGAACGCAGCCGCGCCCGACGCGCGTGTTGCGCAGGACCGTCACCTTGGCCGCCACCCAAGTGTCGGGACCGATGCGGACGGGGCCCTTCACGATGCCCTGATCCTTGATCGGGACGTTCACATCGTCCATGCGGTGGTCGAAGTCGGTGATGTAACACCAGTCCGCCACGAGCGTCGACGCACCGATCTCGATGTCGAGGTACGTGTTGACGACGTTGTCCTTGCCGAACACCACCTTGTCGCCGATGCGCAGCGAACCCTCGTGGCAGCGGATGGCGTTGCCGTCGCCGATGTGCACCCACCGGCCGATCTCGAGCCGGGACAGGTCGGGGGTCGAATGGATCTCCACCCGCTTGCCGAGGAACACCATGCCTCGCAGGATCACGTGCGGGTTGGCCAGCTTGAACTTCGCGAGCCGGTAGTACCGCACGAGGTACCACGGCGTGTACGCCTTGTTCGCCAGCACCCATCGCAGCGAGTCGCGTGTCAGGAAGCGGGCCTGCTCGCTGTCGCTCCGCCGGGATCCTCGCCACCTCGTACGCAACGGTGCGCCCCACATGCTCGTCATAGCCTGTCAGCCTACGTTCACCGCCCGCACCCCCGTTCGGGTGCGTCCGGACTCCGACACCGCCCTCGGGGTGTGACGCTCGGCCCCGCCGCGGGGCGTGTGCTCGGCCCCGCCTCGGGGTGTGACGCTCGGCCCCGCCTCGGCGGGATAGTCTCTGGGCCGAGCGTTATCGAAGACGAGGAGATGTAATGCGGCGGGTCCTACGTTCGTCAGTACTGGCGCTGGCGACGATCTCGACTGTCGTCCTCAGCGGCTGCAGCAGCGGACCGCAGGTCGACGACATCTTCTCGGCGGGCGGGTGGCCCGGCATGCACGCCGACGCCCGAAACAGCGACACCAGCCCCGTCACCGGTTCCCGCGACCTCTCCTTCGCGTGGTCGCGCCCGCTCGGCGGCCCTGTCGCGAATTACGCGTCCGTGGCGGCGAGCGGCCAGGTCTTCGTCACCGCGCGCACCGAGAAGGGCTGCAATCTCTTCTCCTACCAGATGGACAGCGGCCGCAAGCGCTGGTGCCGGCAACTCGCCCCCGGCGTCGTGGCGTCCACACCGGTCGTCGACGGCGCCGCCAACGTCTACGTCGGCGAGAACGGCGCCATCAACTCGTTCAACGAGTACGGCCAGCTGCGTTGGCGCACACCGGTGGTCGGGACGCCGCTGTCCGCACAGTTCACCGGCGACGGCAATCTTCTCTTCATCACCCAGCTCGGCCAGATCAACGTGGTGAACACGCAGAACGGCCAGAAGGTCGTGGCGCCGTACGATCTCGTCCCGCCGCCCTCCTTCGCCGACGGTGCGAACGCCGACATCATCCCGGACGACCAGGGCCTGAGCGGCTGCTTCTTCGGCGCGCCCGACTGCCCGGTGGCGAACATGCCTGCCATCGACCTCGAGTCCGGCAAGTTCTACTTCACGCTCTTCGCGCCCGGCGCGCCCCAGGCGGAACTCGTCGCGATGAAGTACTCCGGCGGCGAGAACCCGGCAATCACCCAGGAATGGTCCAGCGACACTCTGCCGGGCGGCAGTGCGTCCAGCCCCGATCTGTCGGCCGACGGCTCCGTCGTCTACGCCAACGACAACTGGGGAACGATGTGGGCGATCGACTCTGCGACCGGTGATCCGAAGTGGAGCTACGACATCGGATACGCGGCGGCCGGCAGCCCGTCGACGTCCGCGGACGGTCTGATCATCCCGGCGGGTGGTCCCGACGGCCACCTGCTGGCGCTGCAGGACAAGGGCGATCACGCCGAACTCGTCTGGGAGCGGAAGGATCTGCTGCAGCTGGGTGTCCCGGCGCAGACCGCCGGGTCCACCGGGTACGCAGTGGTCCGTGAGGGTTCGGACGGACTGGCGATGCTCACGTTCGACACCGGAACCGGCGAAACCCTCGATCAGGACACGCTGCCCGGGGCGAAGGGGTTCACCGTCGGCACCTCCGTCGGCCCGAAGGGCGAGGTGCTCACGCCCACCCTGCTCGGGGAACTGTTCGTCCTCCGCTGACCCGTGAGTACTTGTTAACCGCCGGGGGGCTGTTGCGGAATTGAGTGACGGTGGTGTGGCTGTGTTCGGCGCGTTGGGTGGGTCGGCGGAAAGTGCGGCCCGCCCGCCCCGGGCTGCCGGTCAGGTGGTGGCCGGGAGGGTGTTCCCGTCGGCGAGGTGGGTGAGGATCTTGCCGATGTTGTGGACGGCGGCGTGGAAGGCCCATTCGCTGCGGGCCCGGTCGAGGCCGCGGCTGGTGAAGCGCCGGAATCCGAGGTTGTGTTTGGCGTGCCCGAACACGGTTTCGGCGATGTGTGAGCGCCTGCGGTAGGTGGCGATGCCGTCCTCGGTGCGCAGGCGGTGGGTCATCGCTTCGATCGGATCGGCGTGTGGTGGTGGGGATCCGGTGACCGGATTCTTCGCCGCCGCGGTGTCGAGGTCACGGGCTTTGCCGGTGGCGATCAACCGGCCCGGGCCCGGGGCGGTGAGATTGTCGCGGGAGCAGTAGCCGGCGTCGAAGAGCATCACCCCGATCAACTCCTCCGGAGCCGGAGCCGGAGCCGGAGCCGGGGCCGGGTTGGTGTCGGCGGGGTTGGTGTCGGCGGGGGTCGTGTTGCGGCGGGTGGTGTCGATCAGTTGCGCGGCCCGCCCGGCCTTGTCGACGAGGTCGGGGAAGTAGTCGTAGTCGGCGGGGCTGGTCCCGACCCCGGTGGCCAGGATCAGCCCGTCCGCGCTGGTGAAGGCCTGGCAGTTGTAGCCCTGCAGCCAGCCGCCGCCGCGCAG
>NZ_WXYH01000321.1:8037-70929 GCF_009872365.1 Rhodococcus sp. T7 | reverse complement strand
GCGGGCGACGACCACGTCCGCGAGCGCGGTGACCAACCAGGTCAACACGCCCCTGTAGACGGTCGCCGCACCGGCTCGCTCCCGGGCGGCTGCACCAGCGCGGACAGCTCCGCGGACAATGCCGTGAGGTGCCGATCGCCTACCAGGGTAAGCAGGTGCCCGGCCAACCTGGCTTCCGGATATGCCCGGCCACCGACGTCCGAACCCATACCCGTCGGATACCCAGCCGGTCGGTGGACACACCCCGCTCCCGTCACCGATCCCGCCGATCCAGTCGGTCAATCGCCGACCTCGACGACCTCGACGACCTCGACGACCTGGTGCAGGTGATCACCGCCCAGGCGATTGAGGTCGACCGGTCGGACGGGACCTGCCCCCTGACCGAAACCCATGCCCTCACCCCGCAGGCGGGGGTTTCGTCGACGCCGGGGTCAGGTCAGACGACGGGCGGCATCAACACCGCTCGATGCCGTTCGCCCGGTCGAACTCCTCGGTGGTCAGCACCGTGGAGTTCACGATGTCGACCTGATTCGGGTTCGCCCGCTGCGCGTTCAGCGTGCGCACGACCTCACCCGCCTCGTCGGGGCCGTCCGCGATGAGGCTGATGGTGATCGCGGTCCCCCGCTCACCCCGCCCGATCGCGGGATGAAACCCGCAGAGCTGATCGAGTCGGTGGTCGAGGTCGCCCTCGGTGAGTTGGTCGAACCGTTCGGCGAAGTTCGATGGTGGCGTTGTACATCCGTCGGGGCACGGTGGCCTCCTTCTGCGCGGGTGCGCCGGGGATTGCCGGCGTGTTCGTGACGGACGGTAGTCCGATACCTGTCGCGCGCAACCGAAACGGGACACCGGGGGTGTTACGGACCCGGGCGCAGCGGATCTCGCGGTCCGCTTGTCGCCGCGGCCCACGCTCACCCGGACCCCACGACCGCCACCACCGCCGGATCGGTGACCATGCGCTCGGGGCCGCGGCGGCCTGCAGGGGCGTGCACCCGGGAAACACCGGCACCTGGCACCGGCATCGGTCACACTGGCCTGGCGGAAGCACGCGTTGCCGGGACACCCCGGCAACGTCGAATCCATTCTCGCCGAAGGGAAGTCCGAACCGGAGGAGACCCGATGCCCGTTTCACCCCACACATCGTTGCGCCGCGTCCAGGACCGCACCACCGACCTGCGCCGATGGTCGCGCGGGCTGAAGAACATCAGTTGTGACGAACTCGCGGACCGGACCGGTCCGGCCTCAGCCGACCGACTATGGCGAGGATCGAGCGGGCCGAGCGTGAGATCGGATTGTCCGAGCTCTACAGGATTTGCGGCGTCCTGGACGTCGAACCGAGCGACCTTCTGCAAGCGGCGCAAGATGTGCTGAGGAAGTAACCAGCTCCGTCGCGTGCGGACGATCAGGTCCGGTCGCTTCAACGCTTCGTCCTCGATTGCCCGGCTGATCTGCCCACGTTACGAACAATCGGCTGACAGCGGCCACATCATGCGCGAGCGCGCATCAGATCAAAACCAATCGCGAACAACCGGTCTGTGTGCCCGCCGTGCGGGCGTAAGGCGCCACCCAATTCTGCCAGCGTGAATGTTCGCCCGGTCGATCCCCGTGTTCGTGAGCGCGGCGATGATCCTCGCGACCCGGGCGTATCCCAACTCCACACCCGGGAACGTACCGAAAATTCAGGGCAATACGCCTGTTGTGACACGAAATTGTGGAACTAACTTTCGAGACGCTGTGACCAGGGGGTTTTCCCGGGATTTGCGGCGGCTGCATCCGGTGTCCCAAATTCCCAGCGCTGCCGTTCACGGGTTCCCGTGGTGCGCACCGCGGTGGATCATGATCGGGCCGGGGCTGTGGTGGAGTAGATGCTGGCTCACCGATCCGAGGATTGCGCCGGTGAAGCGGCCGCGGCCGTGGCTGCCGACCACGACCAGTTGCGCGTCGGCGGCCTGATCGGTGATCAACTGTGCCGGATTCTTCGGTTCGACCACGGCGGTGACCGCGACGTCGGGGTACCGCCGTTTCGCCTCGGCGAGTTGTGCGGCCAGCACGGCCCGTTCGGATTCGTCGAGGGCTTCCCAGTCGACCAGCAATGGAATGGTCACGTCGCCGGCCGAGTGCCGAGTCGACCAACCGTAGACGGCGATCACCGGTGTGTGGCAGAGATGCGCGAACTCGAATGCCGACAGTACGGCGGCGGCGCTGGAGCCACTGGGGTCGACGCCGACGACGACCGGCCGATGGTCCGGGAGCGTCCCGGGCTGTCCGCGCCACACCGTGATCGGGCAGGTGCTGTGTTTGACGAGGTGGATTGCGGTCGAGCCGGTCGCCAGCGCCCCCACTCCGCGTGGGTCGTCGGCGCCGACCACGATCATCGTCGCGGCCGCGCCGCATGCCGTCAGAGCCGGAGCGGTCGGCCCCGGGACCAGGTCGGTGCGCACGTCGAGGTCCGGGAAGCGGAGCCGAACTGCGGTGGTCGCCTCGCCGAGCATCATCTCACCGACCTTGCGAGCCTGGGCGATTGCCGGTGCCTGTCCCATGGCGGTGACGTCGCTCACGCGGTAGAGCGGCTCGGGGAGGGCGTGTACGAGCCTGAGTGGTGTGCCCGTGCAGGATGCCAGCGCCGATGCCCACACCGCAGCTCCCCGAGCGGCCGGTGATCCATCGACCCCGACCACCATCGTTTGACCCGACGATGCATTCACACCGATTTCCTCGGACATGGGAACCACGATTCGTGCGACACCCCGACTCTTCGCCGATTGGAGACGCACTTCCAGTGTGCCCGATATCGGTGCGGGCCCGGGGCGGGGGCTCGCCCGCCGCCCGGGACGGTCCCGGTGGTCCGGTCGCGGGTGGCGCACCTGGGCCCCGCCTGCATGCGAATCCCCGGCGCGAGTGCCCTGATGAGGTATGGCCGTTCACATGCTGCTCGCCAAGGCCGCGTCCACCGTGGTGACCGGCGCCGTCGGGGTCGCCGCCTACAACGCGGCCCGCACGGTGGTCGCGAAGGCGCCGCTGCACGAGGCGGTCGTGACCGCGACCGCGTGGGGGTTGCGTGGGGCCCGTAAGGCGGAGGAGGGCGCCGAGTCGGCCCGAACGGTCAGAACGAATCGACCCCGACAACGGCCGCGACAACGGCGGCCGGGAGCAGCGCACCCAACCCGAGCGAGGCCAACCTTGCCCCGGCGGTGCGATGACCGGCGAGGCGGAACACGCCCAGTCCGATGAGACCTACAGCAGCGGCAGCCAGTACCAGGTAGAGCGGGGTGAGGGCAAGCACCGCACCGCATCCCACGGCGAACCCGACCAGGACCCAACCCCACCGCAGATCCTCGGCTTCGAGACTCGACCCGGTCAGCATCAACCACTTCCTCGCTGACCTGTGACTTTACCCGCCTGCGGGGCTATTCGGCGCTCTGCCCGCCGCCGGTCTCATGCCGGGCGCTGTGGCAGATCATCGTCAGGCAGAGACTGTGGTGGAGCACGGTGATGGTTCACCGACGGCCTATTCCCCTGCGGTTTGGTAGGCGTCGACCGCCTCCTGCAGGCGGGCGAGGGCCGCGACGATCGCGACGTAGTCGCCGCTGTCCTGGGCGGTGCGCAGGTTGGCCAGTGCCGCATCGAGTTCGTCGACGGCGGTGGCCACATCCCCAGGTGTGGGTGGGGGCGTCGCCGGGGCGGGGGCGTCCTGCTGCTGCGGGGGCGTTTGGGGTGGGGGTTCTCCGGTTCCGGGTGGTGAGGGGGTTGCCGCGTCGCCACCGGGTGCGGTCGCCGCGCGACCGGTTCCGGCGCCGAAGACCTGGTCGAGGGCCTCGGCGAGGGTGGGGGCGTAGCCGACCCGGACACCGCCGGTGCCGGGCTCACGGTAGCTGACCAGCACCCGGGAGAGTTGGGGGAAGGTCGAACCGTTCTGTTCCGAGGAGATCCGCTCGGTGTAGAGGGGTTCGAGGTAGAGGACCCCGCCGTCGGCGATCGGCAACGTCAGCAGGTTGCCGTACTGGATACGGTTCGAGCGCTCGAGCAGGGTGCGTTCGGAGGCGACCCGGGTGTCGGAGATCATCGAGTTCTGGATCTGTTGCGGTCCCTGCGTGAGGGTGTCCGTCGGCAACCGCAGCACGGTGAGCGTGCCGTAGTTCTCGGGGTCGGAATGCGCGGAGATGTACGCGGAGAGGAACTCGCGGTTGAACCCCACCATTGCGCTGGCCAACCGGAACGAGGGTTGCGCGCTCTGCTGGTCTCCGACCAGCACGTAGAACGGTCGCTGGTTCGGGTTCTCCTCCACGGTCGGGTCGCTTGGCACCGACCAGAAGGCGTTGGTGGTGAAGAACTCCCGGGGCTCGTCCACGTGATATTTGGCCAGCAGCTCCCGCTGTACCTCGAACAGGTCCTCGGGGTAGCGGAAGTGGGCGCGCAGCTCCTCGGGCACGGTGTCCTGCGGCTGCACGGTGCCGGGGAAGATGTTCATCCACGCGGTCAGGACCGGATCCTGGTCATCGACCTGATACAGCGTCACGGTGCCGTCGTAGGCGTCGACGGTGGCCTTGACGGAGTTGCGTGCGTAGGAGATTTCCTCGCGGGGCAGCTGGCGGCCGGTGGCGGCGTCGGTGACCGGCTCGTCGAGTGAGCTGCGCTGCGCGTACGGGTAGTTGCCCAGGGTGGTGTACGCGTCGATGATCCAGACGATCTTCCCGGCCACGACCGCGGGGTAGGGGTTGGCGTCGGTGGTCAGCCAGGGGGCGACGTGCTGGACGCGTTCTACCGGGTCGCGGTGGAAGAGGATCTTCGAATCGGCGCCGATTGCCCGCGAGAACAGAAGGTTGCGTTCGGCGTACTTGGCGGCGAATGCCAATCGGTTGAGCCAGTTTCCGATGGGGACGCCGCCGGCTCCGGTGTAGGTGTAGGTGGAGGTGTCGGTGTCGTATTCGCGGGGCGGCGAGTCCGGGGTGGCGCCGACGACGGCGTAGTCCGGGTCCGATTGGGCGATCACCTCGCCGTAGTAGATGCGGGGTTGCTCGACCGGGATCACCTGGTCTGCCGATCCCTGGGTGGCGATGTCGCTGACGGCGTAGATGGGGTAGCCGCTGTTGCTGTTGGAGGTATCGACGGTCGCGTCCCGCACGGCGGCGTTCACGCGGTTCGCGGGGGCGGCGACGAATCCGTTGCCGTGTGTGTAGACGGTGTGCTGGTTGATCCAGTCCGTCTGGTTGCCGGTGAGGCTGTTCGGGGACAGTTCACGGGCGGCGACGATGTAGTCCCGGGGTTCGCCGTCGATGTCGTATCGGTCGATGTCCAGTGTCGCCGGGAACCCGTAGAAGTTCTTGAGTTGCTGCTGCTGAGTGAAGGTGCGCGAGAGCACATCCGGGTCCAAGAGGCGGGCGTTGGCGATGGTCGTCACGTCCGCGGGAACCTCGCGGGGAGGGCGGGTTCCCACACCCGGATAGTCTCGGTATTCGACGGTGTCGCCGCCGATCCGGTACGCGTGACGGGTGGCGTCGATGTTGCGCTCGATGTAGGGGCGCTCGACATCGGCGGCGTTCGGGCGCACCGAGAACTGCTCCATCAGCAGCGGCCACACCCCGCCGACCAGGATCGAGGACAGCACCAGCAGCGCCGCGGCCATGGCCGGGATCCGCAGGTCGCGCAGCACGATCGCGGCGAAGAACGAGGCGGCGCAGATCACCGCGATCGCCGCCAGGATGAGTTTGGCGGGCAGTTCGGCGTGGATGTCGGTGTAGCCGGCGCCGGTGAAGGTGGGTTCCTTACGGCTGCTCGAGAGCAGCGCGTAGCGGTCGAGCCAGTACGCCACCGCCTTGAGGACGATGAACGTTCCGGCGAGCACCGCGAGCTGGACGCGGGCCGGCCCGGACAGCGCGCCGCCCTTACCGGACACCCGCAACCCGCCGAACAGGTAGTGCGTCACCAGGCTGGCCAGGAAGGCGAACAGCACGGCCACGAACAACCAGTTGAGCACACTGCGGTAGAAGGGCAGATCGAAGGCGTAGAACCCGATGTCGTGCCCGAACTCGGGATCGGTCCGCCCGAAGGAGCCGCCGCGCAGGAACAGTTGCACCGTCGCCCAGTTGCCCTGCGCGATCAACCCACAGAGCAGACCCACAGCGATCGGAATCCCCAGCCCGAACAACCGTTTCCGGCCGAGCACCATCGTGCGGTAGCGGGCGATCGGGTCCTCCGGCCCGGAGGCGGGGATGAACACCGGCCGCGAGCGGTAGGCCAGCAGCACACCCAGGAACACGATGCCGGCGACCAGCGCCGCGACGATCACGAACAGCGACAGCCGGGTGAGCACCACCGTCATCCAGACGCCACGGAACCCGACCTCCCCGAACCACAACCAGTTCGTGTACATCTCGATCAGCGGTGGCCCGACGAACAGCAGGACGAACGATGCGAACGCCACCATCAGCCACACCCGGGCGCGGCGGGACAACAACGGTTGACCCTCGGGGGTCCGTATTCCCATGTCCCACGCTCCCGGTCTAGGTACGAGTCCAAACTTTCGCCACTGTTGCCCGCGGCCTGGTCCTCACACTCCGCCAGGAGCTCGCCGTGGCGGCCGCTGCTGCGCACGGAACACGGAGTGCTGTGCACGCAGCACAGAGCAGGACAGCAGCAGGAGCCCGTGCACGGCCACGTTGAGCAGCGCCGGTCCCAGGTACACGGTGTACACAAGGGATTCGGCCGCGGGGTCGAAGCGGTACGGGTCGACGATCACCGGCAGGGACCAGGGCAGACCCAGCGGCAGCAACGGCAGCAGCAGGATGCCGGCCCCGATGTTCGCGCCGCCGGTGGGATCGGTGAGCTCGGCGACGAGCACGAACAACAGAAGCAATCCGAGCACCAACGCCGCGTGCACGCCGAAGAGCCAGGTCCAGATCCGGCCCTGCCGCCGATTCTTCACGAGGTGAGTATCGTCCGGCGGCACCGCCGCCGCCAAGGCCGCTGCCGGCCGAGGCCGGACCGGCGGATGTTGCGCCGGTTCGTGGCCGCCGTCTCGGCGCCGAAGCCGACCACCGACCAGTCGAGTCGGCCCGGAATGGTACGGCCCGAGGGCGTTGCGGTTCATGACCGCTCCGAGTCCACGTGCGTGCGCCGCGTGTCCGCGGTCGGCCGGGGGTGGGTGACGCGGACCCGGGAGATGCGGCGGCCGTCGACGGCGCTGACGGTGAGCCGGTGACCGTCGAAGGTGATGCCGTCACCGAGTTGCGGCACCCGTTGCAGCTCGTGCAGCACGAAACCGGCGACCGTCTCGTACGGGCCCTCGGGCAGGGTGATGCCGGTGACGGTCTCGAAGTCCTCGATGATCAGGAGCCCGTCCACCTGCTGGTGGGTCGGTGGTCGCGATGCTCCGTCGGCGGTCACCGGCGGGGTGGTTTCGTACTCGTCGCCGATCTCGCCGACGATTTCCTCCACGATGTCCTCGAGGGTGACGATGCCGGCGGTGCCGCCGTATTCGTCGACGACGATCGCGATCTGCAGATTGTCGCGGCGCATGTCCGACAGCGCGGCCAGGGCGGGTTTGGAGGCGGGCAGTTGCAGGACCGGCCGGCAGAGCTCCGCCACCGTGGCCACCCGATGCTCATCGGCGCGCAGCAGGTCACGCAGGTGGACGACTCCGACGATGTCGTCGAACGAGGCGGCGGTGACCGGATACCGGCTGTGCCCGCCATCGAGTGCCTGCCGCCGGGCCTCGCCGAGGGGGGTGGCGGCGGGCAGGAAGTCGACGTCGGTACGCGGGCGCATCACCTCGGCCAGCGAGCGCCGGCCGGCATCGAAGACCTCCGAGAGGATGCGGCGTTCGCTCTCGGCGATCGCGGTGTGCCCGATCAGCAGATCCCGCAGCTCCTCATGGGTGATCGCCTCCCCTTTCGCCTTCGGGTCTCCACCCACCAGCCGCACCAGCAGGTCGGTGGAGGCCGACAGCAACCAGATGACCGGGCGCATCGCGGTGGCGAACCGGTCCAGGGTCGGCGCCGTCAGCAGCGAGACCTCGGTGGAGCGTTGCAGGGCAATACGTTTGGGGACCAACTCACCGAGGATCAGCGACAGATACGCGATCAGCAGGGTGGTGCCGATCAGTGCAGTGGCGAGGCGGCCGCCGGCGGCAGACCCCACGCCTGCAGAGAGGGCACCAGAGCGGGGGCGATGGTGGAGGCGCCGTAGGCGGCGGAGAGAAAGCCGGCCACGGTGACACCGATCTGCACCGCGGACAGGAACCGGTTGGGATTACGCGCCAACGCCGCGGTGCGGGCGCTGCGGCCCGTGCGCCGCTCGAGGCGACGGATCTGCCCCTCCCGCAAGGACACCAACGCAATTTCGGTGGCGGCGAACACGCCACCGACCAGCACAAAAAGCAGTACCAGTCCGGCATTGACCACGATGTCGTTCATCGCAGCCGCCCAGGTCGGAGCGGCCGGGGTCTGTGACGGTGGCCCATGTCCCTTCTCCTCGCGAGGAGTCCTCGAACGGCTGGTGGGCTTCAGTGTAGGCGAAACCGGACAAATCGGACATTGTGGATGGGAGGTGTGGGCCGACGTCCGCCGGAGCGGGTCCGAGGGAGGAAGAAGGTGTTCGGTCTTTGTTGCACCGACACGGGTTCTCCGACACATTCGTGTCTGTGCCTCTCACCGTTCTGGTCCAAATCGCCTGTGTGGTCGCGTTGGTGTCGGTGGGCACGATGCTGGTGGTGGTCGGAGCGCTCGGATCGGGGTTGGTGTGCCTGCTGGGCAGCGGGGTGTGGTTCTGGCGGCTGTACCGCGACAGCGAGCCCTGACCGGGAGATCGCTCGGTCAGGACCCGCCGCGTCGGGACCCGCTGGGTCAGGCGGCGGCGGCGGTCGGCAGCAGCCGCTGCAGCACGTCGGTGAGGGTGAGCAGCCCGGTCACCTCGCCGTCGTCGTCGAGGACGAGCGCCAGGTGGCTGCGGGTCTCGCGCATGGTGCGCAGCGCCTCGTACACCGGGGCGTCGGCGGGCAGGGTGAGCACCGACCGCATCAACGCCCGCGCGGTGTAGGACGGCGGCGCGTGCAGGCTGTCGCGCACGTGCACCACACCCTCGACGCCGGCGTCGCCGCGGACCAGCAGCCGCAGGTGCCCGCAGCGCTGACCGGCGGCGCGGATCTCGCCCGGGGTCGCCTCCGGGGGGACACTGGACGGGGCCGGGTTCGGCCGCACCATCTCCCCGACGGTCACAGCCTCGAGTTCCAAGGCGCTGGTCAACTGACCGTGGTAACGCTCGTCGAGGGTGCCGGCGGTCGCCGAGTGCTCCACCAGGTGCCGCAGTGTGTCGGAGTCCTGACCGGAGCCGACCTGGTCGACCGGGGTCACCCCGACCTTGACCAGGCACCAGTTCGCCATCCGGTTCAGCGCGTTCAGGGCGGGGCGGTTGGCCCACATGAACCCGCGCATCGGGATCGCCAGCAGGGTCGCCGATTTCTCCGGGTGCGCGATCGCCCACGACTTCGGTGCCATCTCCCCGACGACCAGGTGCAGGAAGGTGACGACGAGCAGGGCGAGGACGAACCCGGCGACGTCCGCGAGCCACAGCGGGGCGCCCCATCCCTCGAAGGCCGGGGTGAGCCAGTGATGGACCGCGGGTTTGGTGATCGCACCGAGCGCGAGGGTGCAGACCGTGATGCCGAGCTGCGAGCCGGCCAGTAGCACCGACAGCTCCGACGCGCTGCGCAACGCGGCCCGGGCCGCGCGGCTGTTCGGTGCGGCGTCCTCGAGCCGGTGCCGGCGGGCCGCGATGAGCGCGAACTCGACCGCGACGAAGAACGCGCTGGCCGCGATCAGCCCGACCGTGACGACCACGACGACCCACGGACTACTCATCGGCCGACCCTCCTTGCTGTTCGGCGTGAACGGTGACGGACACCGAGGACGGCACCCGATGGGCGACCCCGCGAACCTGCGCGGTGAGGTACCGGCGCGGCGGATCACCGTCGGCGATCAGGTCGGCCGGGTCGGGCGCGAGCGGGATGTCGACGGTGTCTCCCATGCGGGGCAGACCGCCGAAATGGGCGATCACCAGCCCGGCGAGCGTCTCGTAATCCCCGTCCGGCACGGGGTGCCCGACGATGCGTTCGACCTCGTCCAGATGCAGCCCTCCGGGAATCGTCCAGCCGTCGGCGGCGGACCCGATCGCCGTGCTGGTGTTGGCGGGGTCGTGCTCGTCGGCGATCTCCCCGACCAGTTCCTCCGCGAGATCCTCGATCGTGACGATTCCGGCGAATCCGCCGTACTCGTCGATCACCAGGGCCATCTCCTCCTTCCTGTCGGTCAGCTGGGCGAGGACCTGCGGCAGCGGCAGCGAGGCGGGCACGATCACCGGCGGCCGGCACCGCGACCCCGCCGTCCCCGACGGATCGGCACCCAGCAGGTCGTGCAGGTGGATCACCCCGTGCAGGTCGTCCGAACTCGTCCCGACGACGGGGTAGCGGGTGTGCCCGGAGCCCATCCGGTCGAGCACCGCGGACAGCGGCTCGGCGGCGCGGACGGTGTCCACCTGTGCGCGCGGGATCATCGCATGCTCGGCCGTCTCGGTGGGGAAATCGAGAATGCGGTCGAGCAGGGTGGACAACTCCTTCGGCAACTCACCGGCAGCGCGGGACTGCGCGACGATGTGCTCGAGGTCCCGGGGCGTCGCCGAATGCTCGACGTCGTGCACCGGCTCGATCCGCAGCGCCCGCAGCAGCAGGTTCGACGACTGGTCGAACAGCCGGATCAACCAGCCGAACAGCCTCAGATACAGCGTGGTCGACAGGGCCAGCCAGCGGGCCACCGGTTCCGGACGGGCAATGGCCAGGTTTTTCGGGAACAGCTCACCGAAGACCATCTGGACGAAGGTGGAGAACCCGATCGCGAGGATCGCGCCGACACCGATCCCGACCGCGGTCGGGACCCCGACGCCGCCGAGGAGTTCCCCGAGGCCGCGGCCGATCAGGGGCTCGGCGACGTAACCGACCAGCAGGCCGGTGACGGTGATGCCGAGCTGGGCACCGGAGAGCATGAACGAGGTGCGGCGGGTGACGGTCAGGGCCCGGGCGGCGGCGGTGTCACCGGCCTCGGCGCGGGCCTTCAGCCGCGAGCGGTCGACCGCCATGTAGGCGAATTCCTGGGCCACGAAGTACCCGGTCACCGCGGTGATGGCGACCACGACCAGGATCCCGAACGTGATGCTCACAACGATGGTCACCATCTGCTCACCCGCGACCGGGTGATGGGGCTGCGATCAGCAGCACGGGGCGGGCGGGGTCTTCGAGGTTTGCGTTTGCGCGAAGCGCTGCTCATAACTCTCTCTGCAAGTCGGGGACAGAACGTCGCTACCAGGACGACGACCCAATGGTAAAGGGTTCTTTACAATCGGGTCTGCGGGCGGGGTCCCCGAACGCCCGCTCTCCACACAAGTGCCACCTGCTCCCGGAGGCGCTTCGTTTCGTTGCGTGCCGCGATGTGGCACTCCTTTCGGCTCGAGTTGCACACCGGTGCCCCACCGGTGACGGTGGCTGGGGACGAACTCGCACCATTGACAACAACGGCAGATGACGGGGCCGACCTGGCCGCCGACTGCCCGGAAAGGGAGGCGGTCGCGCGATGACCTACACCGTGCAGGTGACCCGGGACGGCAAGGCGTGGTTACTCGAGGTCCCCGAGTTCGGCATCGCCGGCCACACCTGGCGCCTGGCCGACGCCGAAGCCGACGCAACCGATCTCATCGCCGCACACCTCGACGTGCCCCGCAGCGGGATCCAGATCAAGGTCTGTGTGAACCGTTCATAGGCTCCGGTCGTATCCATGGGCATGACCAGGAGGGCGCCCCGGAGCAGCAGGAAAGCCGGCGGCGACGCCGATCACGGGCGGCCAGACCGCCGCCCCCATCGCACCGACACGTGTCGTCGTAACCTCCGGAGAGCTGGCCCTCGAGTTCACGACCGGTCGCCGCACCAGTGGTGCACGGCATCCACCAAGCATTGGTTGCCGGTCAGTCGGTCACCTGTCGGATGTAGAGCAGCGTGTCGCCCGCCGCTACCGTGTCGACCTCGGGTGTTCCGCTGCGCAGCAACCGTCCGTCGCGCACCACACCGAGGACGATGTCGGGCAGCTGCCGCGGTGACTCGCCGACCTCGCCGGGTTCGACGGTGCGTTCGGCGATCGCGAATCCGGTCTCCGGGGTGAGCAGGTCCTCGATGATGTCCACCACGTTCGGGGTGGTGGTGGCGGCGCCGAGGAGCCGGCCCGCGGTCTCGGAGGAGACGACCACGGTGTCGGCGCCGGACCGGCGCAGCAGGTGCGCGTTCTCGGCTTCGCGCACCGAGGCGACGATCTTCGCGTTCGGTGCGAGTTCGCGCGCGGTGAGCGTCACCAGTACCGCGGTGTCGTCGCGGGTGGTGGCGACGACAATCGACGACGCATGCTGCGCCCCTGCCAGTCGCAGCACGTCCGACTGGGTCGCCGACCCGTGCACGGTCACCAACCGCTGCTCGGTGGCGGTGTCGAGGACCGCCGGATCGGTATCGACGATCACGATGTTCGAGGGGTCGGCCCCGTCACCGAGCATCGCGTTGACGGCGGCGCGGCCCTTGGTGCCGTACCCGACGACGACGGTGTGATGGCGGGTGCGGCGCCGCCACCGCTGAATCTTGTAGCTTTGGCGGGAGGTCTCGGTCAGCGCGGCGAGGGTGGTGCCGACCAGGACGATGAGGAAGAAGATCCGCAGCGGGGTGACGACGAGGATGTTGACCAGCCGCGCCTGCGCGGTGATCGGGGTGATGTCCCCGTAGCCGGTGGTCGACAGCGACACCGTCGCGTAATACACGCAATCGAGCAGCGAGAGCGGGTTTTCTTGCACGTCGCGGTAGCCGTCGCGGTCGAGGTACACGATCAGGACCACCGCGGCCAATGCGGCGAGGGCGTACCCGATCCGCCGGGTGATGGCCTGCCCGGGACTGCTGTGCAGCTGCGGCACCCGCAGGATTCCCACCAGCGCGAAGTCGGGGCGTTCGGTGAGCACGTCGGATCGACTGAACCGGGCGCGCAACCTGCCGGGCATCACCTCGATCACCTCGTTCCCGTCACCGTCCCGGAGGAGCCTACGCGCCGACCGCTGGTCCGCATTGAGCACTGGACATCGATGCTCCCGCCCGCGAGGCCTCGGACGCGGGACGGGGGAGTCAGGTCAGTTCGCTGAATCGTTCGGTATCACGCACCCGGCCGGAGACGATGATGGTGTCGCCCGGCGCGAGGACGGTGTCGGCGGTGGCGTAGGTGAAACCTTCACCCGGGCGTTTGATCGCGACGACGGTGACGCCGTACGTGCTGCGGACGGTGGTCTCGCCCAGGCGTTTGCCCACCATTACTGCCGGTGGGGTGGTCTTGACCATCGCGAAGCCGTCGTCGAATTCGATGTAATCCATCATCCGTCCGCGCACCAGGTGCGCCACCCGCTTGCCCATGTCGTGTTCGGGCCGCACGACGTGCGCGACACCGATCTGGTGGAGGATCTTCGCGTGCGCGTTGCTGATCGCCTTGGCCCACACGTTCGGCACCGCCAGGTTGATCAGGGCGGACGCGGTGAGCAGGCTGGCCTCGAGGTCGGAGCCGATCCCCACCACGGCCCGGTCGTAGTCGTGCACCGACAGCTGGCGCAGCGATTCCTCGTCGGTGGTGTCGGCGACGGCGGCGTGCGTGAGGCGGTGCGAGATCTTCTGCACCACCGCGTCGCTGGAGTCGATGCCGAGCACCTCGGTGCCCTGTTCCATCAGCTCGAGGGCGAGGGATTTGCCGAACCGGCCCAACCCCAGCACCACGACGACGTCGGAGGACGGTTTCCTAGCCAATGAACGGCCTTTCTTCGGGGAGTTCGTAGCGTCGGTCCCGCTGCCGGGCGGCGAGCGCGCTGACCAGGGTGATCGAGCCGATCCGGCCCAAGTACATCAGCACCACCAGGATCAGCTGCCCCCAGTCCGGGAGTTGCGCGGTGATGCCGGTGGACAGGCCCACCGTCGCGAACGCGGAGGTCACCTCGAACAGCAGCACGTTGAGATCGAAGTGGGTGCCGGCGAGCAGCACGATCGTCGGGACCATCACCAGGGCGACACCGATCAGCGCGACCGACAGGGCTTGGCGTTGCACCCGCGGGGCGATCCGGCGGTCGAAGATGGTCACCGACCGATCGCCGCGCACCTCGGCGACGATCGCGAACAGCAGCAACGCGAAGGTGGTGACCTTGATGCCGCCCGCGGTGCCGCCGCTGCCGCCGCCGATGAACATCAGCACGTCCGTCACCAGCAGGGTCGCGGGATCCATCTGGGCGTAGTCGACGCTGTTGAATCCGGCGGTGCGGGGCATGATGCCCTGGAACGCGGCCACCAGCAGTTTTGACCCGAGATCGTGGTGGCGCAGGGTGTAGCCCCATTCGAGTGCCAGCACCAGCGCCGGCCCGGCCACCAGCAGCACCGCGGTGACCGTGACGGTCAGCCGGGTGTGCAGGCTCCACCGGGCGGAGTTGGTGCCGCGGACCCGCCGGCCCACCTCGAACAGCACCGGAAAGCCGATGCCGCCGAGGATCACCGCGGCCAGCAACGGCACGCAGATCCACGGGTCGTCGGCGAATCCGATGATGTTGTCGCTGTAGAGCGCGAAGCCGGCGTTGTTGAACGCCGAGATCGAGTGGAACACCCCCAGCCACAGGGCCCGCCCGGGTGGCTCGTCGTAGCCGACCGCGAACCGGGCCGCCAGACAGAGCGCGGTGACGGCCTCGATCAGGACGCTGACCCGGACGACCCCGACGACGACGCTGCGCACGTCCCCGAGCCCGGAGGCCCGGACCTCGGCGGCGGCGTTGAGCCGGGCCCGCAGCCCGATCCGGTTGGCGAGCATCAGTCCGACCAGCGACGCCATCGTCATGATCCCGAAGCCGCCGACCTGGATCAGGGCCAGGATGGTGCCCTGGCCGAACCCGGACCAGTGGGTGGGGGTGTCGACCACGATCAGCCCGGTCAGGCACATCGCCGACGTCGCGGTGAACAGGGCGTCGATCACACCGCTGTGGGTACCCGGCTGGCTCGCCGCGGGCAGGAGCAGTAATCCGGTGCCGACGGCGATCGCGGCCGCGAAACCCAGGGCCACCACCCTCACCGGGGTCAGCGTCACCCGTATCGCTGCCCACCGCAGTGGGGGGGTCGGCGACGCGCCGGTGCGTGAAGTCACGAAGAGGAGGGTAGCCCCGGACGTCACCGCCGCAGTGTTCGAACCCTGTGAACCCGTTGTCGGGCGACCAGGTGTAATTGATCACCGCTTCATAGGGTCTTCCTGTTCCGCTCAACCGACGTGGACGATGTGTTGCCGTCTCACGACGTTCCGCCCCAACGTCGCGCCCGTCACATGCACCCAGCACACGGGCGATCACCAGTTACGCAGGTAGGGAATTAGCGCAGCCCCGTGGACCGACCCCAGGTGTCTGTCGCCGCCACCGCACACATGGGACACGGGTGGGCCCCGCCCTCAGTCGATGCAGAACTCCGTGACGAGCCCCTCGGGTGTGATCGTCGAGGACTTCTCCGGCGCGGGTGACCTGCGCCCGAAGGCCTATGGGTGATGGGGCCCTGTCCCGGCGGTGGGCGCTCGCCCCTCGACGACGAAGCCCCGACACCGATCTCTGTGATCTGGTGGGGGCATGAACAGGCCCGGTCGATGGCAGCGGGGCCCGATGTCCGACAGGGCTTTTCGGTGCCGCGCCGTCTATGGTGCATCAGTCCTTGGATCTTCTCGCGGGCATTTCGTTCGACATCGTTCGTCATGAAGGAATCCTCCGCCTGGGGCGGTGGTGGGGTCATGCCGCGGGACCGGTACTCGACGTGCGCGCGCTGCCGTAATTCAGGCCGCCGCGCGGCGCGCGTGACCAGCTGGACGGCCTCCCGTGGATGTTCGCCGCGGATAGCTCATCCAGGCGGCGTGGACGTGCCCAGATGCGTTTGGCCGGGCGGACCCGTGCCGTATCGGACCGCCCGCGACTTGGTGACGCGGTCCGATCGGCGGTATGCGCGAGTGGATGCGTATGCGCGAGTTTGGCCGGCGGGGCAGGTCGCGGCCTGCGTGATCCGCTCGGGTCCGAGCTGTTCGCCGTGCCGGTCGAGCGGTGCTCGCGGCATCGCCGGTAGATACTCGGGGCCATCACACTCGGTGCTATCACGGCACCTAGCTCGCCGAAGATCAACAGGACTGGACGACAGCACCGACACCTGTCGGGGTCAACGGACATCTCGCCGAGCAGCTCGACGGAATCCGGCGAATCGGAATCCGGGTGCGGGCCGTGAGTCCTAGACTGGGCGCCACATCAATCGTGGGAGGTCCGATGAGCTCTCGTGGCGCCGCGCCGACGACGCTGTGCGCCGCTTTCCAGTCCACCGCCTCGAAGTATCCCGACCGGGTCGCGCTGCGCACCCCGGACGGCTCTATCAGCTACACGTGGCGGGACTACGCCGACCGGGTGCGGCGCATCGCGGCGGGACTGTCCGGTCTCGGGGTGCGCCGCGGCGACACCGTCGGGCTGATGCTGACCAACCGTCCCGAGTTCCACCTCGTCGACACCGGCGCGCTGCACGCGGGTGCCGTTCCGTTCTCCATCTACAACACGCTCACCGCGGAGCAGATCGCCTTCGTACTGGGCAACGCCGGCAACCGGGTGATGATCTGCGAGGCGCAGTTCGTGCCGGTCCTGCAGCAGGCGATCTCCGGTACCGCGGTCGAGCATCTGGTGTGCGTCGACGCCCGCCCCGAGGGCACCCTGACGCTCGACGAACTCGAGGCCGCCGCCGACCCGTCGTTCGACTTCGACGCCAGCTGGGCGGCGGTGCAACCGACGGATCTGCTGACGCTGATCTACACCTCCGGCACCACCGGGCCGCCCAAGGGTGTCGAGCTCACCCACGCCAACACGCTCGCCGAGCTGGCGGCGACGAGTTCGGTGCTGGCCACCGGACCGGACGACCGGATCGTGTCCTACCTGCCGGACGCGCATGTCGCGAACCGGTGGGGCGCGCACTACCAGAGCATGTACGGCGGCATGCAGATCACCACCCTCGACGATCTGAAACAGGCGATCACCGTGCTACCGATGGTGCGGCCGACCGTGTTCGGCGCGGTCCCGCAGGTCTGGTACAAGCTCAAGGTGGCGATCGACCTGACCCTCGCCGAGGAACCCAGCCCGGTGAAGAGGAAGCTGGCGCTGTGGGCGATCGACGTGGGACGGCGCCGCGCGCGGCTGCGCTCGGACGGCCAGGACGTCCCCGCGGTGCTGGCACTGCAGCATGCGGTCGCGGACCGGCTGGTACTGGCCGCGGTCCGCAAAAAACTCGGCCTGGATCAGGTTCGGGTCGCGGTCACCGGTGCGGCCGCCATCTCCACCGAGGTGCTGGAGTTCGTTCTGGCACTGGGTATTCGGTGCTCCGAGGTGTGGGGCATGTCGGAAACCTCCTGTGTGGTGACGATGAACCGGCCCGACGCAATCCGGATCGGCACGGTCGGCCAGGTCCTGCCCGGCACGCAGCTGAAAAGCGACGACGGGGAACTGCTCGTCTCCGGTCCGCTGGTGATGCGCGGCTACCGCAACGATCCGGAACGGACCGCCGAGGCGATCGACGAGGACGGCTGGCTGCACACCGGCGACATCGCCGAGATCGATGCCGACGGATACGTCCGCATCGTCGACCGCAAGAAGGAACTCATCGTCAACGCGGCGGGCAAGAACATGTCGCCGGCGAACATCGAGGGCGCCCTGCGGGCGGCCTGCCCGATGCTCGGCGGCGCTGCGGTGATCGGCACCGACCGCCCGTACAACGTGGCGTTGCTCGCGCTCGACCCCGACGGTCTCGCCGCGTTCGCCGACCGCCACGCGCTGCCCGCGGCGGGGCACGGAGAACTCACACAGCATCCGGTCGTCCTCGCCGCCGTCGAGGAGGCGGTACGGTCCGCGAACGCGAAGCTGTCCCGGGTCGAGCAGATCAAGCGGCACGCAGTGCTGCCGAACATCTGGGAGCCGTCCGGCGACGAACTGACCCCCACCATGAAAATCAAGCGCCGACCGATCGACGCCAAGTACGCGGCCACCATCGAGGAGCTGTACTCGGGCCGCTGACCTCGCCGCCGCGGCTGCGTTGACGCCGCGGGAGTCCCGGACGGCGGCCGTGTGTCGCTTCAGGTCGGCGGCGCGGGCGGCCGCATTCTCGTCGTCGAGTAGGTAGGACGCGGCGCAGTCGCAGTCGATGAGGAACTGCTCGTACGCCAGCACGCACCGGCCGCTGCTCGTCGAGATGAGTGAGCGCGAGGCTCTCGACCCACTGGAAGGGGAGGCGGGCCAGCTGGTAGTGGAAGTGGAGGAGAGCCATCGGGAAGTCACCGAGTGTCACGGGCGAGATCGTAGCCCGGCGCGGGCAGGGTGCGACCAGGATCGGCACATGCGCCCCGGGTGGTCGGTGCAGGAAAGCGCCGCCGGTGTATATCAGATATTGGATGCTTACATATGGAGGGCTACTCCGGATATGCCTTCGGTTGTCGGTGCGAGCGCTTCTCCGTGGGGGTGCTCCGTTCGCGCTCTGCTGGTACGTCGAGCGCGGAGAGCACCACATGGGCCGGAACGCCAGCTGACGACCTTGTGCGAGAACGCATCGCGCACACTCGCCAGTCCACCTACGAGATCACCGCGCAGGCCCTCCGACAACGCGGCGCCGGCAACGACTCTGCCGGGGCGATCGCAGCCCGCCAGTACCGCACCATGGACACCGAAGCAATCGCGTTCCTCGACCTGTGCGTACACCGGGCCGGGATCATCTGGGGCACGCCCGTCGAATAAAACGCACGCGTCATTCTGACTGCGCTCGACGGGCTGGTGCTGCGCTGGCTCGTCGACCGCGACGACGACGCCACCCTTGCCGCCCTCGACGACCTGGTGCAGATGATCGCCGTGAAGACTCTCGAGGCTTGCTGACCGAATCCACTGTGTGGAGCGTGTACGCCGCCAGGTTTGGTCCCGTCCCGTCCACCGTCACATTACGGGTTTTGTAGGCGATTTCCGCGTGGTAGCAAACCGAGGCCGTCGGGATGTGCGCGAGTGGTCGGACCGATGTGTCAGCCGTTCGGGTGGAACGGCGCCCCGCGGTGGCGGGGCTTGCCGGTAATTCGGCCGAGGAATGATTGGAGGGCCGCGGTGCCGGCGAGCGCTCCGAGCAGCAGTGTCACATGGGTCTTCATGGTCGAGGATCCTCTCGATCTCGGTGACTGGTGTTCAGTTCGGGGTGGAACGGGGCCGGTGTCGGTCGCCGGGGAACATTGCCTCGATGCGGGCCTTGATCTCGGCGGTACTGATCGGCCCGGTGCGCGGTGCGGTGAGGTGCGGGTTCGGTGCCGCGGGGGAGGAAGTGCTCATGTAGTTCGGTTCTCCTGGGTTCGGGTGGTGTGGCGCTACAGGCCGACGGCACGTTCGAGGGTGTCGAGTTCGGTGTCGAGGTGCCCGAGCATCGGGTTCAGGTCGGGCAGGGTGCGGCGGCAGCCGGTGAGCCCGAAGACGATCTGGTCGTCGTTGCTGGTGCAGGTGATGTTGAGGGCCTGCCCGGTGGTAGGGATCGACAGCGGGTACAGGGCGTCGAGGCGGGCCCCGTTCCAGTACAACGGCGTGGTGGGGCCGGCGACGTTGGAGATCACCACGTTGAACGGAGGACGCAACGGACCGCGCCGGCCGAGCAGCATCTCCATCCCGAGCGGGGCGGCGCCGAGGGCGCTCATCGCGAGCACCTGCGCCGGGCTCATCTCGCGCAGCGCGGCCTTGCCGTCGCGCATGCAGTCGCGCACGGTCTCGAGGCGGTGCCCGGGGTCGGGGAGGTGGGTGGCGAGGTTGCACATCAGCACCCCCACCCGGTTGCCTCCGGAGGCGCCGCCGCCGGATTCGGTGTCGGTGGGGCGCAGCGAGACGGGGACCATTGCGATCAGCGGGTCGGCCGGTAACGCGTCGCGGGCGTGCAGGTAGCCGCGCAGGGTGCCAGCGGAGACGGCCAGCACGATGTCATTGACGGTGGCGTCGGCGTGCTTGGCCAGCAACCGGATTCGTTCCAGCGGAAAGGTATGGGCGGCGACCTGTCGGGCGCCACCGATCGGTCCGTTGAGCACGGTGTGCGGGGCGGTGAGCGAGAGGGCGCCGCCGGTGCCGTGGGCGGCGCGGTCCAGTGTGCCGATCGCGGCGGGCACCAGACCGGCGACCTCGCCGGCGACGGTGCGACCGGCGCGCAACGCAAGCCCGGGAAGGTCGAGTGCCGCCGACAGGCCCCGCCCCGGCGCGGAGTCCTTCGGCTCGTGTGGTGTGGGGACGGCGGCCAGCCGCGGTACGGGCTGCCAGGGGGCGGGCATGTGCCGCCGGTGCGGGTCCGCGCTCAGGGAGCCGGCCAACAGGTTCATCGCGGAGGCACCGTCGGCGAGGGCGTGGTGGATCTTGGTGTAGACCGCATAGCGGCCGTCGGCGAGCCCCTCGATCAGATGCATCTCCCACAGGGGGCGGCTGCGGTCGAGGAGGGTGCCGTGCAGCCGCGACACCAGGGCCATCAGCTCGTCCATACCGCCCGGCCGCGGCAACGCATCTCGGCGCACGTGGTGCCCGAGGTCCACCTCATGATCGGCGAGGGTGTCCCAGCCCCACTGCCCGAGCGAGGTCACCGACCGGCGGGCCCGCTTGCGGAACAAGCTGGCCACCCGGTCGCCGGTCAGGGCAGTCTCGAACATCTCCCGCAGGTCCGCGGCGGACGCCCCGTCCGGTGGGGCGAACAACGCCAGCCCACCCACGTGCATCGGATGCTCCCGCGACTCGCCCAGCAGGAACAATGAATCGGTCGGCGCCATCGGCAACAGCACTCGGGCACTACCCTTTCTCGATTCCGGAAGCCGGACCGCGCAGATGGTGGCGCGGTCAGTCCCTCTCCGGATCCGGTGTTCACATTGGCGTAGCGGTCTCTTCAGGTAACGTTTGGGTGTGGTTCAGATCACAAACCAATCTCCCTGCGTTAGTTGTACAGCATCAACCCGCGGACGCGCCAGAGGCGCACGTCCACGCCGTTGCGGCCGGGATGCCCGCTCGCGCAGCGCAACTGGACGTCCGCTCGAGTGGTGCGTCCTGGGGCGGGGGTGTACAACGGGCGATGGCACCCCAATGTGTGATGGGCATCACGTTTCGGGTAGTGGGAGGAGCGAAGGCATGACTGCTGACGCCGCGCACCGGGCGGGTGCACCTGCCGCTGGCCTGGGCATCCACTTTCGTGTTCGGTCGCCGGCCCATGCGGATCGTCCGAGGCGGTGGTGACCCGGATCCGTCCTCGGCGCGGCGACCGTGGCCCTCTCCATGCTCGCGGTCGTCGCGGTCGCGGCGGTCATGATCTGACACCGTCGAAGATGTTGTCGCACCGCTACTCCGGAGGTCGACCTCTCCCCCCGGAAGAGAGCGTCAGTGTTGCAGTCCGTGGGTCGATCAGGGTCGGTCGCGACGGCGGTGGACTGCCAGTGGAGCGCCTGGGCAACATCAGGCGCCGGCATCGGTCACAATGGCGTCCGGAACTAGGCGGTGCCGGGAGAAGTGTGCGACAACGTCGAATCCATTCTCGCTGAAAGGAAGTCCGCCCCGGAGGAGGCTTGATGCCCGTTTCGTCACACGCATTGTTACAGCACGTGCAGGATCGCACCACCGACCTATGCCGATGGTTGGATACCGGTAACAACACCTCCGCCCTGACGGCGTATCTACGCGATGAACCCGTCGACCACCGGTGGCTCACCACCTACCAACGCCCCACACACGACCTGCTGAGGGCGGTCGACCAGCCCGCCCGCCCAGGGCGCCGCACCAAACGCCGACGCCGACGCCGAACGTCGGCCGGACCTTCGGTGAACGACGACCAACGCCGAGCGCTCGGGCACGACCGCGAAACCTGCGCCATGCTCCGCGGGCTCCTGACCATCGACCCGAGCGACCGACCTCGGAACGGGCTCCGGTCCGCCACCTTCGAGCGACTCACCGACGACCTCGGATTCGTCGTCGACGAACGTGGGACGGACGGTTCATTACGAGGTTGGCGGGTCGAGCGCTGCTTGTGTCCGCGGATCACGGGTTGGCCGGGGGTGCGCGTTGCGCCTGGCCGCCCTGGACCGTGCGCGAAGAGGCGTATCGTCCAATGTGAACTAGATCACACTACGTTGTCTGGCGCCCGGCCCCACAACCCGGCCGAGGAGACCGATCAGTGGTTTGGCCGTCCGCCAGGGCAGGGAGGTGGCCGATGATCCGCACGAGTTCACCCTTTGCCGCGGAGCGAGCACCCTGCGGGCGGCTCGTGGACGGTCGACGGCACCAGGAGAACGACGACGAAGGCCTGCGCATCGACGACCGGACCTACGCCTGCGGTTGCCGCATGATTCGCCACGAATTCCACGACGGCTCCGTCCGTATCAAGACCGTCCGCCACGACGGCAAGGTCCTGAAGGACGAGCACAGCGGCAACCACGAGGCCTGAAAATGACCGCATTCCACGACGTCGTCATCGTCGGCGGCGGTGGCGCGGGCCTGCGGGCGGCCATCGCCATCGCGGAAGCCGACCCGAAGCTGAGCGTCGCGATCGTGTCGAAGGTCTATCCGATGCGCAGCCACACAGTCTCCGCAGAGGGTGGAGCCGCTGCCGTCATCGCCGATGACGACACCCTCGACGAACACGCCATCTCGACGAACACGCCATCGACACCGTGTCCGGCAGCGACTGGCTGTCCGACCAAGATGCCGTCGAGGCATTCATCGAGGAAGCCCCGACCGAGCTGCTTCGTCTCGAACACTGGGGCTGTCCCTGGAGCAGACAGTCGAACGGGCACATCGCCGTGCGCGCCTTCGGCGGAATGCGAAAGAAGCGCACGTGGTTTGCCGCCGACAAGACCGGCTTTCACTTGCTGCACACACTGTTCCAGACGGCACTGTCATATTCGGACATCGTGCGCTACGACGAGTGGTTCGTCACAACAATTCTCGTCGACGAAGGCCGGGTGCGCGGTGTGGTGGCAATCGAATTGGCCACCGGCCGGATCGAGACGATCGTCGCCGGCGCCGTCATCATGTGCACCGGAGGCTGCGGTCGAGTCTTCCCCTTCACTACCAACGCCAACATCAAGACCGGCGATGGGATGGCTCTGGCCTATCGGGCGGGCGCCGGTCTGAAAGACATGGAGTTCGTCCAGTACCACCCGACCGGCCTGCCCTTCACCGGCATCCTGATCACCGAGGCCGCCCGTGCGGAAGGCGGATGGTTGCTGAACAAGGACGGCTACCGCTACCTGCAGGACTACGACCTCGGCACACCCACTCCCGAACCTCAGCTGCGGAGCATGGAGCTGGGGCCGCGCGACCGGCTCTCTCAGGCATTCGTGCACGAGCAGGAGAAAGGCCGGACCATCGATACCCCCAGCGGGCCGATCGTCCATCTAGACCTTCGCCATCTCGGCGCGAACGTCATCGACGCCAAACTGCCGTTCGTGCGCGAACTGTGCGCCAGCTATCAGAACATCGACCCGGTCCACGAACTCATCCCGGTGCGCCCGGTCGTGCACTACATGATGGGCGGGATCCACACCGACATTCAGGGCGCAACCGACCTGGCCGGCCTTTACGCTGCGGGCGAAGTCGCGTGCGTGAGCATCAACGGCGCCAACCGGCTGGGCTCGAACTCTCTACCTGAACTGCTGGTCTTCGGAGCCCGCGCAGGACAGGCCGCGGCGGACTACGTAAGGCAACTACGCACCGGGGCATCGAGCGCGGCCGTCGAGGCGCAGGGACGCGACGAGCAGCACCGGCTCGAAGGCGAGCTTGCCCGGCACCAGGGTGAGGGCGGCTCGGGTCGTGACCGCATCGCCGGCATCCGCACCGAGATGCAGGATGCGATGGAGGCCGGGGCCGGTATCTTCCGGGACGAGAAAACATTGAGCAGGGCGGTCGACAAACTCAGGGCGCTGCGGGAGCGTTACGCCGGCGCGGCTATCGATGATCACAGCCGTACCTTCAATACCGAGCTGGTCGCCACCCTCGAGCTGTCGTGCATGTTGGACGTCGCCGAGTGCATCGTGGGTAGCGCCCTGCGACGGGAAGAGTCACGCGGCGCCCACCAGCGCACCGACTTTCCCGCACGCGACGACGAGCGGTATCTGGCCCATTCACTGGTTCATCGGGAGCCCGACGGGGAGCCCCGCTTCTCGTATCTCCCGGTCACGATCACCCGCTGGCCGCCGGGCGAGCGGATATACGGGAGATGAGAACCGTGGCGGACACAACCACTGCCGACACCATCACGATGGAGGTCTCGCGCTACCGGCCCGAGCAGGAGTCCGAACCGGCACTGCAGAGCTATCAAGTTCCGCTGCGCAAGCAGTGGGCGATCCTCGACGGCCTCAACTACATCAAGGACCGCCTCGACGGCACGTTGTCCTACCGCTGGTCGTGCCGGATGGGCATCTGCGGCAGCTGCGGCATGACAGTCAACGGCGAGCCGAAGCTGACCTGCTCGACATTCCTGACCGACTACGCGCCGGGGCCCGTCCGGGTCGAGCCGATGCGAAACTTCCCGGTGATCCGCGACCTGGTCGTCGATATCAGTGACTTCATGGAGAAGCTGCCCAAGGTCAAGCCATGGCTGATCCGTTCGGAGGACACCGAGCCCGAGGACGGCGAGTACCTGCAGACACCGGAGCAGATGGACGAATACAAGAAGTACAGCATGTGCATCAATTGCATGCTCTGCTACGCCGCCTGCCCGGTATACGCCCTCGATCCCCTGTTCATCGGCCCGGCGGCGATCGCGTTGGGGCAACGGTACAACCTGGACTCGCGGGACGAGGGCGCCGAGGACCGGCGTGATGTACTCGCCTCCGCGGAGGGTGCGTGGGCCTGCACCTACGTCGGCGAGTGCAGCGTCGCATGCCCCAAGGGCGTCGACCCCGCCGGCGCGATCCAACGCTACAAGCTGACCGCGGCGACGAAGTCGCTCAAGGAGTTCCTCCTGCCCCGAGGTGCCCGATGACCGCCGGGCCCGTCGGCGCTGGAGGCATGGACACCGCTCCATCGGGCGGCGCCGGCCCCGGCCCCGTGTACACGGCTCGCGCGTACCGCCAACCGGTGTCGCGGTTCTGGTGGCTTCGGCGACGCTCGTACTTCCTGTTCATGATGCGCGAGCTGTCCAGCGTGTTCGTCGCGTGGTTTGTGGTGTTCCTGCTGATGCTGGTCGACGCGGTCAGCTCCGGCCCCGTGGCCTACCAGGAGTTCCTCGACTGGAGCGCCCGCCCATGGGTGATCGCGCTCGACGTGATCGCCTCGGCTTTCGTGCTGCTGCACGCCGTGACCTGGTTCAACCTGGCGCCCAAGGCGATGGTGGTCCGGCTACGCGGGCGGCGAGTCCCGCCTCGTGTGCTGCTCGCAGCACATTACGGGCTGTGGGCGGCGTGTTCGGCGGTTGTGGCGTGGGTGATCTTGCGATGACGGCAAAGAGGGCACCGGCCGGGAATCAGAGCACCCCGAGATCGCTGGAGCCTGCAGCGTGGCTGCTGTTCAGCGCGGGTGGCATGACCGCGGCCCTGCTGATTCCGATCCTGCTGGTTTTGTTCGGCGTCGCGATCCCGCTCGGCTGGTTGGCCGCGCCCGACCACTCCCACCTGCTCTCGGTGCTGCACTACCCGGTCACACTGCTGGTGCTCTTCGGGCTCTGTGTTCTGGCATTGTTCCACTGGGCGCATAGATTCCGCTTCGTCCTGTGTCACGGATTGGGCGTCGAGCGGGCCGGTGGGGTGATCGCGGTGCTGTGCTACGGCGGCGCGGTGGTGGGGTCCGTCGTGGCCGCATATGTGCTCCTCAGTGCATGGTGACGGGCCGGGGCAGCACACGATCGAGCTACTGCGGGACCCGCACACGCCTTGCGGATACCGTTCGGACAGTGGATGCGTGTGCGTCGTCCTGAAGGAGAGTTTGATCGGTCCTTCCGCATCGACATTGCTTCCGGCGATGACCTGCGCGCAACCCTCGCCTTTGCGAGCGCCGGTGCAAGGCCGCGCCCGCCGAATGCTCCGGAAGACCGGTTCGTAGCCGCGACCGCCAGCATTCGGTATCTACTGTCCGATCGACAGTGGCGGCGGCGCCGCTCTTGTCCGATGTGTCTGAGCGGCGCATCCGGAATGATCGTGTGTGGTCGGTGAACGTATCGTCGAGGTACACGGATTCCTCCGGTCTCAAGATGAGTACACCCGATGTTTCGACGCCACCGTGACTTCGTCACAGTCCCCAACGTTATTGGGCGCCCTCGCGGGCGAAGCGTGAGGCCGCCCACGCCGGACTCTGGCTGCGCGGTCCCGAAGCGGACGCCGGTCCAATAGCCGAGTCCGACATGCCCACCGGGGTGATCACGGCTCAAACACCCGAAGCGGGTTCGCTGATCCATCCCGGGTCCGCGCTCGCGGTATGGATCGATCGCGATGACGGTGGAGGTGGCGGAATGCGGGAGCCTCGCAGACCGTTACCCGACCCGAAGGGCAACAAGGAAGCGTTCGACGCCCTGTAGCAGTGCGGTGCCTCGCGTGACCCGATGCCCCCATCGCTTGGGGCCATCGCAGAGCGGCCTACACAGAAGCAGCACAGCGTGTGGGTTCAGGAAGTCGATGGCGATGGAGTCATGCCCACCGCCGGGTGTCTGTGTCCTCGATTACGCGGTTTTGGGGCCCGTCAAATCGCGGCCTGAACTGATGAGCTGCCCGCGATGGTGGAGACCGATCCCCGTTTCGGGCGGCGGTACCGGTTCCGCACCGAGGAGGACACCATGGCGTTGGCCGAGGAGTTTCGGGCCCCGTCGTCTATCTGCTCTCCCGGGTCGTTACCCACAGGTTGCTTGCCTATCGTGGAGATCAGGTCAGGATCTGATTGACGTCGATGCCGGCCTTCTCACACAGTGCCCGGAGCAGTTTGTTGTTCTGCTCGGCCAGCGCGTGGCTGGACAGGATGTGGCCGAACTGATCGTCCCGACGGTCCGCGGGCACCGGTCGGCCCTCCAGACCGAGATTGGTGACCTCCTTCCACAAGATCTCGGCGATGGCCTCTCGCAGATCAAGTTTGCGGCCGGCCCCGTCATAGAGGGCGACCGGGTGGTCGTCCCGGAACGCGGCGGCGACTTCGCGTGCACTCATGTGTTCGTCCTCCTCGATCGGTACTGCGGGTTGAACCTGTACCCGAAATTGCATGGCCCGGTATGGCCATCCGGATTCGGCCCATTCGGACACGATGATGTGAAAGTTGTCGAATGTGCTGTCCGGGTGCACGTATCCGCCGTACAGGCGGGTCACGACGTCGGGGCCACCGTTTCCTGACGGTCCCCGTACTGGCCGGAATGTTGGAGCGGTGTGCCAGTTGTCGGTGATCTGTCCGACGACGCGGATGGTGATGTTGTATTCGGCTTCGTTGAAGTAGCTGAGCACCCAGTTGTTCTGCATTCGGCGCAGGCACAGTTCCCCGACCTTGGACCCGACCGGCAGGATCGGGGTTGGTGGATTGCCCCATGCCCAGGCGCCGTGGCGAAATCCCCAGGGCTCGTAGATGTCCCGGTTCAGCAGCTGGTCCTCGGGGCAGCGGAACAGCAGCACGTTCTTGTCACGTTCGAGGCCGCCGGTGGTCATCACGTAGACGAAGCCGTCACCGCCGCGTTCCCAGGTAAGCATCCGGCGATGGCCGCCGAATTCCCACCCTTCCCACCGGGCCTTGGGTCCACCGTGGGTCCAGGTCTCGCCGTTGTCGTCGGAGTATTGGATCTCGGTCCACCGCGTGTCCGGCAGGCCGCGAACCACGAGGACGTGCAGGTAGATCCGGCTGCCGATCACGATCGCGTCGGTCGGGAGCACCGTGCTGAACTCCGGGTTGTTGTGCGGGTAGTCCCACAACTGTTTCGCGGGATTGCCCCCGGCCGCGCGGTGAAATCGCACCCCGTCATCGAGGTCGTGGGTGTGGCTGTAGAGCAGGACCGGGCTGCGCCAACCGGGGCCGCCGACCCGGTTCTCGGCGAAGGTGTCACCGAAGAAGAATCCGATCTCCCCCGTGGGCATCCGCACCGGGATGCCCAGGTCGGTCCCGCCCACACCGAACTGCGGCACCGGAGTGAGATCTCTGATCTTCATGACCGCACCAGTGTCATCGGCCGAGAACCTCCCCGGCGATGTAGTCCCACAGCGCCGCGTCGTCGACCGGGAACGGTTCCGCACCCGGGGCCGGGGGGCTGTGCCCCAGGCCGAGCATCGCTTCGAGTTCGTCGGTACTCAGGTGGGTGTAGTTGAGGTCGCAGCGACCGAAGGGCGGGCACGGGCCGATGTCGGTGTATTGGTGGGCGAAATAGCCGTCTGGCTTCATCTTCGGCGATCCGGGCTCCCGGCCGTAGCTGGGGGTGACCAATCGCAGACCGGGTGGGCGGGTGCGCCACAGGTCCGCGTTCGACACCGGGTTCCAGTAGCCGATCACCCGCCGCTCGCCGAGCCATTCGCGTGCCCGCCGGATCTCGTCGTTGACCTCCGCCGACTGGTCCCCGGTGATCGCCCCGGCTGCGTCCTCGACGTCGGCCATGACGACCATCCGCGGATGCGGCCCGCCCTGCTCGGTGACCATCTGCATCAGTAAGTCGATGTTCGCCTGACCGGGCCGGAAGAACCAGTACACGATGAAGAACCGCAGCCTGCCGTCGTCACAGGCACGCACCGCCCAGTCGTGGTTCGCCGCGAACTTCGTATCCCGCATGTTCCCGCTGTTGGATCGGAAACAGAAGATGTCGTACGGGTATGCGTCGGTGGCCGGGGTGATCTGGTACTGCGACACATCCGCCCAGGTCTTGCCGCGTACCTCGGGCGGTGTCGGCGGGGTGACCGGACCCCCCGAGATCGGGGCGTTGCCCGTGGCGGATCACGACATTCCATTCGCCCTCGAACACATAGCCGGTCACCGGCCATCCGTTCGAGATCTGCAGCGCGGTCGCTGCGCGGGCGGTGCCGGTGTCCCAGATTCCGGTTTCCGGTATCCCGCAGGTCTTCTGCCAGCGCCCCAGGCCGTCCTTCCAGGATTGCGGGTCCGTGGGGAACAAGCCGCTGATCGACTCGGCGGGTCCGTCGAGCGGACCGTAATAATACCCCGCCGGGAGGGGGAACGCGTCGGGGTCGGGCGGCCCGTACACCCAGAGGTAGCCGTTGTCGAGCCGGGTGGCGAAGGCGTCCAGGCGGGGGTCACCCTCGGGGAGGTTGATCTGGGTGTGCATCGGGTCCTTGGTGGCCCAGTCCTCACCCCAAAACACCGTGCCCTCGAACTCGGTGAGCATCTGGCGGACCGCCGCGATCTTGTCGGCTGGCATGTTCACCGACGCCCGCACCTTCCAGGGCAACCGGGTGGCATTGAGATCCACGGCCGTTCCGCTCAGGTGGTTACTGTTGGCAATATCGTTGTCCCAGCTGAATCCCCAGTAGTCGCGGGGCCGGTAACTGTCGATCCGCCAGATCCGCCGATGCCACAGCGCCGCCCAGGCAACCAGGATCGTCGCCGCCGCGCCCCGGCGCACCTCCGGCCGCACGTTGTCCGTGCCGGGCACGAGCGGCTTGACGATCTCGCCGGTATCGCAAATGCGCCAGCCGTTCTCGGAGATTGTGTTGCCCTGGTAGGTGCGAAATCCCATCGCGCTCACCCTCGTTTCCGTCTCACCACCACGATCGGGCGGTCGCCGATCCTGCCCGCGGCGGATGGTCGTCGCGGCGTGCACCCCGGACGATAGGACCCCGTACCGACACCAACGCGCGCCCGCACGTTTCGCCCGAACATCAGTGTGACGGCCGACGCGCAAAAATATCGCGAGTAGCGCCCTACTCGTTCTCCGGCGCACACCGTGGTCGACCAACCAGTTGTCAACGGTCGCGAGGAAATCCGTGTGGCGGGCATGAGTGGCCCGATCTGCGGACATGAAAGTTCGGGCGACGACACGTTCTCAAGTAAGGGCCCGGTCGTGGCGGATGCGGACACCCGTTCCCCTCCGGTGCCTGGTGCCGGCCGCGTCGATCGAGTTGGCGGCCACCACCATGGGATGCTGTCAGCGCCGTGTGAGCGTGGATAGTTGCACCAGGCGAGTGACGCGTCGCCAGTCCGACCTGTACGACCGCACGGTGTGTCCGCCGATGTCGCATCAACTGCCTGCCCTGAGCAGCGATATCGGCCGACGGAAGAGGCCCCGTTTCTGTTCCGGCGTGTCCGAGCGTCGACGTAGCTTTCCAGGAGGCTGATCGGCGTCGCTCTGCCTGTTACGACGGGGGATTGCGCGAGGAGAAGTAGTAGCCGATGGCGCTGCCGGTCAGGCCCACCATCGCGGTGAAGACGACCTGGAACGGGCTGCTGGCGCGGTCCCACTTGTCGGTCCCGGCCCACAGGGGCACCAGCAGGTAAATCAGGCCGACGAGGAAGGTCGCGACGGAGAGGCCGATCGCCAGGGCCTTGCGGGTGTCCTCCTGGCGTTCGTCGAGGCGGCGGATGGTGACCTCGGGCTGTTCGGTCACCCGGGGGTCGGTGGTGCCGACGTTGACCTCGTCGACGTGCGCGTCGTCCAGGGCGGTGACAGTGTCCTCGCCCCGCACGATGCGCCGTTCCGGTTCGGGTTCGGTCACTTGAAGACGACCTCCCGCTTGGTGCCGTCGGGCTCCTCGATGAAGACCTTGGCGCCGTTGGAGGCGGCCTCGTCGATGTAGGCGGTGGTGCGGATGGCCCGGACGAGGGCGCTGGTCTTGGTCGAGGCGTGGCGCTTGGCGATCTCTTCGAGCGTCTTGATGTCGTCGTTGGGCAGGTTCGCGGTGACCTTGGAGACGTCGTCCTTGCTCATGGTGTCCTCCTGGCGATGTGAGCTGACCTGGCAAGTCTATCCCTGAACCGTACCTGGTACGGTTTAGATACGCATCGCTGCGGGTTGGATGAGAAGTGCCCGAGGCCCTGTCCCCTCGTATTCGTCGGCGTGGCCGCAGGTGGCCGGGAGGTCCCGCCACGCCTACCTACATCGAGAAAATGCGGCGCAGCGTCGGGCCCGGGCATGGGGGCATCGAGCGATCCTGGAGACGTCCTTGCCGATGGGCGTACGTTGCAGCGGCCCTCTCAGACAAGCATGGCCCCGATTTCGCCCGCACGCTCAAGCGGAAGCTGCTCCGACCGGGCTTCCTCGCGGCGACTACTGCAGTTACGCGTACGCCTGATCGGATCGCGAGGCTCGCAAGGCCGGTGTCGACGTCAGGCTCGGCGTGATCGACGTCCGGTGCTGAGGCTCTTTGACACCGTTTCTACGATGAAACGCCGGACAGCCAGTGAAGGGTCCCACACACTGTCTAACGGCATGAGTTGAGGCAGCGGGAAGGGAAGGACGACGCCCGATGACGAACTCGACCGTTCGAGAGCAGTTGCTGCAAGACGTGCAGGACCCGAGTCCGTGTTGGAGGACGAGATCACGCTGGGTCACGCGCTACAACACACGGCATTCCACTCTCGGTCAGATCTGTCCGATCGACTTCGAGCAGCGATCGGCTACTGGCCACCGCCGCATCGGAATTGGTGGCCACATTTCGGGGGGCGGGGGAGGCCCTCCACGGAATCTGGGGCGATATGACCGAAACCGACCGGCGACGGCACGCCCGCCGACCCCGACCCGGCAGCCGACCACCCGCGCCGTCTCCGTCACCCGCGGCCGGCACCCGCACCTGACCGGCCACCCCGAAAACCTCCGGGGTTCACCGCCACCGGCCTCGCTCACCGGCCCTGCCCGCCGGGAGGCACTTCCGGCGATTCCGGTCCCGTCCTCCCCGACCGCGGGGGGAGGGATGGAACGATGTGCACCGTCGCCACCGCCGGTCTATTGGGTGGCCGAGAGGGTCTATCCACGAACGATGTGAGAAGGAGGTGGAACAGCGATGGGTGATGCCTTTGACATCGGCGAGCGGTCGGACGTTCGAACACTGCTCGGTGACGATGGTGATCTGCTGGCGTTTCTGACCAGAAGGACTGCAACCTCAAACGCGGTGTGTGGCGGGCACAGCTGCAGCGGCTGCCGGATCGCTACGTGAGACGGTCGCCGAGGTCCGGCATACGGGTCTGTCGGTCGAACTCACCGGGGGCGACTCGAGCCGCGACGGGCTGCGACTGTTCATCAGCGGCGCGGCAGGCGAGCCACCTGGGCTCCTGACCGAGATCTACCCTCAACGACACCCCTGGAGACCAGTTGGTGGCGGTAACGTGAGATCTCGCCGGTGGGCGGTGTCGAACGCCCGGACACTGGGCGTGGGCGCTACGCCGCCCGGACCGCCCCGCAAGCGATGGCATCCGGGCAGCCCGCGCACCCTGTTCCAAGCGACTGGCCGGCCGTTTCGTCGAACGGGCATGCACCGCGCCTACAACGGCTCGAACGGCCACCGCCCGGATCGCCGAGCCAAGTGCAGAGCCAGCATTGTCGGTGTGACATGGTCAACCAGGGGTGTTAGGTGCTCGGGAAGTTCGCTGGCATTGTCGCCGGCTGTGATCAGGACGACTGGCCGTCCCAGAGCTGCTGCGCGGTCCCAGATAGGCAATGCGCCATCAAACGAACGACGCCCGGACCCGATCAGTATCAACGGCGAGTGCGTAGGCGTCGCGAATCGATGCACGTGCCACCAGTCCTCGGGATCCACACCGATAGCGAAGATCCCCGATGCTTCGACCACCTTGGCGGCCGCATGCTTCGCAGTGCCCAGTGCGGGCCCATTGCCAGCGAAGACCAGGGGGGAAATGCCATACAGTGACTCAGCAAGCTCGCGGGCGGAGTGATCCTTCGTCTGACGGACCTCAGCGATCACTGCGGCAAGGTCGCCGGAACTCAGGAGGTTCACCCGCCGCCCCGCGAGTGGGTCCCTAGCTGCCGCGATGGCAGCCGCGACCGCCAGAAGGGCGATGAGACTGAACTGGTAGGTTCTGATTCCAGGTGAGAGCCCGAGGTTGGCCAACGATGCTGTGAGCACGTCATCGGCGGCCGTTGCTGTGGAAGATCTGCTGTCCAGCGTCACCGCCAGCGTGCGGTCACCAGCCGCGCGAGCTAACCGTAGTCCCTCAGCCGCTGAAGGATTACCTCCCGATGCAGACACACCGATCACCAACCGTGCGCGCGTTTGGCCCGCTTGGTGTGCTCCGTAGCCGATGAAGTCTCTGGCACTGAGCGCACGATAAGAAAGCCCGGGCGTCTCACCAAACGCCAGTCCGCATGCGAGCGCGGCATGGTGCGAGTCGCCAGCGCCGAGCACCAGGACCTCGTCGAGGTCAGGCCAGCCACGCACCACGCCGGTCGCCGCGTCGACGAGCTGATCGCGGAGGATGATGAAGTCGGGGGCGAGGCAGTCCAGTTCATGCGCCATCGTGTTGATGGAGTACTTCATGCGTAGTCTCCATTGAGATCGTGCACGATCTCCATGAAAGTGGCGACTTTGCCGGAGTAGATCCTGACCTCCCACTTAGGTGGTTCACGCAGCGGCCCAACAAGCGTTCCGTCAGAGCAGATGTGCCAACGACGTATGTTGAGGTCAGTATGCCCCGCCATCATGATCCGTGCCTCATGCGCATCTTTCCGCACCGAATGTACAATTCAAGGATGCGGTCCGGATCGGGATGTCCGATGCAGGCTGCGTCAAGCCGACCCTCCCGAGGGCTCGCTCCGGCGGGCGTCTGTTCTCCGCAGAGCCAGCTGAAGTGCGTCGAGTCGACGTCGGCGATACCAGCACCCCAGTCCGAGTGCGCTTTCGCGCTGACGATTTACGATGTGGGTAACCGGCGAGTCTCGCGACACCGGGCCGGGGCCACTGAACAAGGATCTCGCCGCGATCGGCCGACTGTTCCGTCTGACCATTGACTGGCGGGCTCAACGGGACCGGCAGCGCTAAACCTGGCACGGATCATTCGTGCCGTGGCGAAGCGCCCTCGCGCCACGCGCGGTCCCCGAGTCGGTGAGAGCCCAGATGAAAGCGCAACGCTGCTACGCCCGCCTCGCCGACGCCACCTCCCGCGTGCAATGGGAACGATCCCGCAAAATCAACATCCGCGGCGAACCCGTCGACAACCGGCATCGATGACCGGGCACGCCGATGGCGCGTGCATGAAACGAGCGTGATCCTACAACCGCTGGTGCTGCTTGTACGGAAGTCCTGCCCACCGCATTGCCAGACAATTCGTCTCCACCGGCGAATTCCTTCCCCATACCGTCAACAGCTCGACGCCGCCCGCACCCTCATCACCAATCGAACCGGCAACCAGGATGGTCGACATGAACCGCGCCGTCAGGACCAACTTGCTCGCCGCTGTCATTACCACCGCGAGTGATCGCGGTTGCAACCGCAGCTGTTGCGAAGGCGCTCGAACTATCTGCAACGCACGGATATTCGATCCGTGCCGACACCTCACATCACCACTCCGCAGCCGCCCTCAACGCAGCCTTGTCCGCGAAATGCTCGAAGAGCTATACCAGACCTACCAGCAGCGCCGCCGGGGTCGTGTAGACACCGACGATCGCGAACGACGTAATTGAGGCAGCACACCTCGACTGGGGGTCGAGGACGGGTGAGGCGTTGCGGTTAAGGGTGCGCTTCCCCGAGTCGATGCGATGTCGCCAGGCCGTCGACCCGGCCGCTCGTCCTTCGCCCAGCTGCGGGGAGGGTGCAAATGGGCGGCAGCCAATCAGGCGCGGTCGGGTACCGGCGACCACACGCATGCCGCATCCGGGCGGTTCATGCCGCGCCCTTCGCCAGCGGCCTGCCTTCTCTCCCTAACGCAAAGTCGGAGTCGACCAGGATGAGCAGTTCTCAGATCGGTGAGTGCAATCTGAATATGATGTTAGACTTTTGATTTCGCACTCCCTAGTCAATCCGCCATGCATACCGACCAGGCGCTGGACCACCCCTTATCGGCCGACCTGATCAGTCCAGATCTACCGAAACCCCCGCGCGGGAGTCTCATCAAACGGTGTCGCCCGTCGCAGGCGTTGTGACGATGCTAAGTTCAGTTCCCGCCAGTATGATCACGGCAATGGTGAGTGTCCCAGGCGGCCAAGGGGTAGGCGGCGCACAACTGCGTGCAGGTGCTCCTGTGGCATCGGCTGGCCATGCGAAGACCCTGCTGAGTTTCTTTGCCTGGCATCCAAGTTGCACTACTGCGCTCCAATCGCGGATCGGCAGCTCGCCGGCGAGAGTAAGGGTGCGGTCGCTTTCTACCAGTCTGAGTCGACTGCCGATTTTAGCGTCACGCCAGGTTTCGCATCGTCGGCATGTCAAGAGTTCCCGTGAGGGAATTCCCGAGGATCTGAAGTCGAACCGAAACACGTCTAGCAAATCCCCACAGGTTTCGCACCGGTCGTTCCCATGATGCCGCCGCCCAGTCGCGAGGGGAGTCCAATGCTGCTGCACTGCAAGAATGCTGTCGCAAGCGATGGACTTGAGAACGGCATGCCTCATTGCCTCACCAACGCCGTGGCTTTCGGAGGTCGACATACCCAACCCTGCGATGTGCTCGAATGCCCGTACTTGCCTTGCGGCGATGGCGGCAAGTCGCTGCACCTCGCCAGTCGTGGCGACTTCGGTAGCGTACGTCAGTGCATGGAGAAATCGGCCTCCATCGCCTGGTAAAGGCGCAGGGGGCTCACGGTAGCGAAGTTGGGCAAGCTCTTCCGGAGGTAGGGGATCGATATGCGAATCGGGATCACCGAGCACGGCCAGTCGAAAGTTGCCATTCCGTCGGTTCATCTCCGCGACGGCACGGCCTACGGTCGCGCCGCGGTAGAGCTGGCCGAGTAGATGTTCGAGTTCGAGAGGTTGGAGGACAACTTCGCCCCAGGCGGTGACGATGGCCGCGACATGGCGACTGTCCATGGTCGCGTCGACGTATCCCCATCTCCGGTTTTCATCCGCGCTGAGGATCCCTTTGCACGCGCAAATGACGAGTATGCGTGAGCGTATTTCGTCAGCGGACACGATTCTCCCCACAGCGGCGGCTTCGGGAATTGGGGCGAGGATCCGAAAGCACTCTCCGGTCAACCGGCAGCAGGGGGCTCCGACTGTAGAACGCCCCTTCTCAAGAATCGAATCGCAGAGAGAAAGCCCGTTGCCTAGGTTCAGATCAAATCCGGCGCCGCCTGTCACTATGCACAGCAGTGACGATGGACTCGTCACGGTGTCCCGAATAACCTGCCGAGCTGCGTGGCCCCCTATGAGCCGCCGCCTGCCGATAGGAACATCATCGAGCGCCGTATCCGCGAGTAACTCGATGATGGGACCTGATGAACTGTCGCTGTCAAGGAATTTTGCTGCGACGGCTCGAACCCGCGACCGCAACTGTGCGGGTGACCGTGCGAATATTATTCCGGGGGCGGACCCATATTGGGTTCCTCGAGGGAACAGCGCCTCGAGTAGGTCCGTGCCCACGTGTTCCGTGGTGGTCACGACCAGAGCTGTCGCAGTGGCATCGATCTCCAGTGGGGAAGAACAAACTGGCCCCGCTACGCGTCCCGTTAGCTCCGCGTAGATAGCGGCAGATTGCGAGGCTTCGACGCCAAGAGCTACCACGATTCGGGAGTGGGCTCTGTCTTCCTGGCGGACGTCAAGGCCCATGTTGTGAGTCTTCAGTCATTCTTGCCGCTCTCACGTTTACTGCGGCGATGTATACCGCGTCGGTATGCACGCTAATCGGTTCGGGTGGCTCGCCGCAAGATCGGGCGGTGCACCGTTTCCCGTGGTCGACGGTGCAACGTCGGCGGTGAGGCAGTTCTCGATATGCGTCGTCGTGGGACGGTTTGATGTTGAGGCCAGCGTGTCGAGGAACTCGCCGCTGCAGCTGGCGGGAGTCACCGAGAGCCTGCATCCGTCAGCCGCGCATCAGGGACGGCGATTCCGGTCCACCGCGTTGAACTGGGTGACGCGGGCCCCGGCGACCACCGCGTCGTCGAGGATCGTCGAGTCCAGCGCCCGACGCGTCTTGCCCACCAGGAGGGAATAGTCACCCTCGGGTCTGTCGATTTCACCCCTAGGGGGGCTGGTCTCCTCCTCGGCTGCGGGCGAGAGTGAAGGGATCCGAAGCGTTCATCGACGATCGAACGAGCCATCGGACATGTAGTGCATAACTCACCCAATTCTGCGCTATGAAGTGGGGCGATGCATTCGACAATGGAGCGCTCCCATCCAGGTGAGAGGTGGTCAGCATGGACGGCTCGCCCGCGTCGCCGGTTCAAGTTCCCCGGACGGTGCCGGGTTTGATTCGGGTTTCGTCCGCACAGGAGGATCTCTGGCTGGCGCAGAAGTTGGTGCCAGGTCTGCCGAACAATATTTCAGCGTATCTGGATGTTTCCGGCGAGATCGATCGGTGGGTGATGGATACGGCATTGCGGCGGGTGCTTGGTGAAGCGCAATCCGTACTTGTGAACTTCGTGGAGGACGTGGATGGTCCTCGGCAGGTGGCGCGCGACCCTAATCAATGGAACCCCTTCTTCGTCGATGTCAGTGGTGACGTCGATCCGGAATCGGTTGCGCGGGCATCGATGGCTGATTTAGTCGGCCAGCCCTTCGACCTGGAACGGGACGCACTTTATCGAGCAGGTTTGATCAAGCTCGGCGATTTCCGATATTTCCTGTTCGCTGTGTCTCACCATCTCGTGATGGACGGGTTTGGTGTAGCCATTCTTGCTCGTCGCATTGCAGAGGTATATACGTCGTTGGCGACGGGGGCGTCAATTCCTGAGTCTGGATTTGGCGGACCGGAGTTGATCAATGCCGAGGACGCTCGTTATCGGCGCTCGGGCCGTTTCACGCGGGACAGGGAGTTCTGGCGGGACTACACGGCTGGGTTGCCGGAGCCCCTTCGCCTGCTGGGTGATCGGAGTTCGCCTGATCTTGTGACGCTGCATTGCAGCGTGTCGGTCTCGGGCGATGAGTTCACCCGGTGGGCGGAGGCGTCGGAATCCATGGGAGTGCCGGTGCCAGCTTTCCTGGCGGCAGCGGCGGCTGGCTTCCTTCACCGCATATCGGGCATGCCGGAGTTTGTCGTGCGGTTGGCGGTGGCGAATCGGGTGGGGCGCGCGAGGTCGACGCCGGGCATGATGGCGAACGCGGTGCCGCTGGGGGTGAAGTGCCCGCCGGGGTCGCGGTTCGTCGATGTCGCACGCGGGGTCGGTGCCGAGATTCTCTCGATTCTGCGGCATTGTCGTTATCAGGGTTCCGATATCCGGCGCGACATGGGGTTGTCGGGTTCTGTCGAGAATCGGTTCGGTCCGGTCCTGAACATCATCCCGTTCTTTGGGTCGCTAGATTTTGCCGGTAGTTCCGCGGTCATGCGCGGCGTGTCATTCGGGCCGGTCGATGACCTGTCGATCTCCGTTTACTACGACCGTCGGGGCAGCGACGGCATGCGTATCGAGATCGACGGGAATGGCGCAATCTACAGCGGAGAGGATCTGAGGCTCTATTCCGATCTGTTGGTGGCCTTTACGCGTGCTGTCACCGCCAACCCGAGCGGCGCGGTCCGTGCTATCGACATTCTGGAGCCGACCGAGCGTGCCCTGATGTTGCGGACGTGGAACGAGACCGCGGTGGCGATACCGGAGGTGACGGTCCCGGGGTTGTTCGAGCGGCAGGTCGCGGCCACACCGGATGCGGTGGCCTTGACGTGCGGCGATGAACAGTGGACGTATCGGGAGGTCAATGCTCGCGCGAACAGGTGGGCGCGGCTGTTGATCGGGCGGGGCGTCGGCCCAGAATCCGTTGTGGGGGTGGCGTTACCACGGTCGGCGGAGTTGGTGATCGCGTTGCTGGCGATCCTCAAGGCGGGCGGCGCGTATCTGCCGATCGACCCGAATTATCCGAGTGAGCGAATCGGGTTCGTTCTCGATGACGCCGACCCACTGGTGGTGCTGACGGACACCGCCACCGCCGCGGTGTTGCCGCACACCGACATTCCCCGTCCGCGTCTGGACCTGCATGCCGTCGACCTCGACAGCGGTGGACAGCGGTGGGAGGTCGACCCCTGTGATGCGGATCGGCTCGGCGCGTTGTGTCCGGACCATCTTGCGTATGTGATGTACACCTCCGGGTCGACGGGCATCCCGAAGGGGGTCGCGATCAGCCACCGTAGTGTGGTCAATTCGGCGTTGCACGGGTGGCCGGACGGTCCGGGGCGGCGGATGCTGATGCATACGTCGATTGCGTTCGATGCATCGGGTTATGAGTTGTGGCCGGCGTTGCTCGGTGGCGCCGAGTTGGTGATCGCCCCGCCGGGGCCGGTGGATATTGCGGTACTCGAACGGGTCATCACCACGCATCGAGTGACATCGGTGTTCGTGACGACCCCGTTGCTCGAGCTGCTGGCTGAGGGGGATTTGAGTTGTTTCGGTTCGGTGCGTCAGGTGGGCGCCGGTGGTGATGCGTTGTCGGCTGCGGCTGTTCGGCGGCTGGTGGAGGTCCAGCGTCAGATCACGGTGGTCAATGCCTACGGCCCGGCGGAAACCACTATCAACTCAACGGCCTATTCGATACGGGGTTCGGATGGGTTGGCGGATGTGACGCGTGTGCCGATCGGGTCTCCGATCGGGAACACGCGGGTGTTCGTGTTGGGTGCGGGTTTGGTGCCGGTGCCGGTGGGGGTGGTGGGGGAGTTGTATATCGCGGGTGCGGGTGTGGGCCGGGGGTATCGGGGTCGGGCGGCGTCGACGGCGGAGCGGTTTGTGGCGTGCCCGTTCGGGGGGGGCGGGGAGCGGATGTATCGCACGGGCGACTTGGTGCGGTGGGATGCGGCGGGGCGGTTGGTGTTTATTGGCCGCGGTGATTTTCAGGTGAAGATTCGGGGGTTCCGGGTCGAGCCGGGGGAGGTCGAGGCGGTGCTGTTGGCGCATCCGGCGGTGGCCCAGGTGGTGGTGACCGCCCGCGAGGCTCCGGATGGTTCTGCGGGCGGGGGCAGGCAGTTGGTGGGGTACGTGGTGCCGGCGATCGATGCCGGTGGCGGACGTCTTGCGGGTGAGGTGCGGGAGTTCGCGGCGGCTCGGCTGCCGGGGTTCATGGTGCCGGCGGCGGTGGTGGTTCTGGATCGGTTGCCGTTGACGGTGAGCGGGAAGGTCGACCGGCGGGCGCTCCCGGCGCCGGAGTTCGGTAGTCGTGAGTTCCGTGCCCCGCGAGGCCCGGTCGAGGAGGCTCTGGCGGGGGTGTTCGCCGGGGTGCTCGGTGTGGAGCGCGTGGGGATCGATGACGACTTCTTCGAACTCGGCGGGCAGTCGCTGTCGGCGACGCGGGTGGTGGCCCGGATCCGGTCGGTGTTGGGGGTGGAGGTGCCGATCCGGCTGATCTTCGAGTCCCCCACCGTCGCTGAACTGGCGCCGTGCCTGTTGGAGGGTTCGGTGGTGCGGGCACCGGTGGTGGCCCGTGAACGTCCGGTGCCGGTGCCGTTGTCGTCTGCGCAGGCCCGGTTGTGGTTCCTGCACCGATTCGAGGGCCCGTCGGCGACCTACAACATTCCGTTGGCGGTGCGGTTGCGAGGGGAATTGGATACCGGGGCGGTGGCGGCGGCGTTCGGGGATGTGGTGGCGCGGCACGAGAGTCTGCGCACGATCTTCGGCGAGGACTGGGGGGTGCCGTTCCAGCGGATCCTGCCCGCGGATCGGGTGCCGGTGGAGGTGCCGGTGGAGATGGTGGAGCCGGACCGGCTGGCCGTCGCGGTGGCGGTGGCGGCGGGGTACCGGTTCGATCTGTCCGCAGAGATTCCGGTGCAGGCCCGGGTTTTCCGCTGCGGGCTCGAGGATCATGCGTTGGTGATGTTGATGCACCATATCGCCGGCGATGGGGCGTCGGTGGCGCCGTTGGCGCGCGATATGGCGACCGCATACGCGGCGCGGCGGGCGGGCCACGAGCCGGGGTGGGCGCCGCTGCCGGTGCAGTATGCCGATTACACATTGTGGCAGCAGCAGATGCTGGGTGAAGAAACCGATCCGGGTAGTGTGCTGGCCGCCCAGTTCGGGTACTGGCGGCAGGAGCTGGCGGGGATACCGGAATGCATCGACCTGCCGACGGACCGGCCACGGCCGCCGGTGGCCAGTTACCGCGGCGACACGGTGCCGTTGGTGATCGCACCACAGCTGCGGGCGGCGGTGGAGGAATTGGCGCGTAGCCGGGGGGCGACGGTGTCGATGGTGTTGCAGTCGGTGTTGGCGGTGTTGTTGCGCGGGCTCGGCGGCGGTGACGATATTGCGATCGGCAGTCCGATCGCGGGCCGCACCGATGACGCGTTGACCGATCTGGTGGGGTTCTTCGTCAACACGTGGGTGTTGCGGGTCGATACGTCGGGGAATCCGCGGTTCGGTGAGGTGCTCGACCAGGTCCGGGGCAAGGCGTTGGGGGCGTACGAGAATCAGGATGCGCCGTTCGAACGGTTGGTGGAGTTGCTCAACCCGGCCCGTTCCACGGCCCATCATCCGCTGTTCCAGGTGATGTTCGCATTGCAGAACAACCCTATCCCCGATGTCAATTTCCCCGGGCTCGAGCTGACCCCGCTGCCCACCCCGACCGGGACCGCGAAGTTCGACCTGTCCTTCAACCTGACCGAACCACCCCCCGCACGCGGCCGGCAGGAGGGCATGGTGGGGTCGATCGAGTTCGCTACCGACCTGTTCGATCGGGATACGGTCGAGCGGATCGCTGCCCGGTATGTGCGGTTGTTGGAGAGGGTCGTCGCCGATCGGCTCGGCCGGATCGATCTGTTCGACATTCTGGAGCCGACCGAGCGTGCCCTGATGTTGCGGACGTGGAACGAGACCGCGGTGGCGATACCGGAGGTGACGGTCCCGGGGTTGTTCGAGCGGCAGGTCGCGGCCACACCGGATGCGGTGGCCTTGACGTGCGGCGATGAACAGTGGACGTATCGGGAGGTCAATGCTCGCGCGAACAGGTGGGCGCGGCTGTTGATCGGGCGGGGCGTCGGCCCAGAATCCGTTGTGGGGGTGGCGTTACCACGGTCGGCGGAGTTGGTGATCGCGTTGCTGGCGATCCTCAAGGCGGGCGGCGCGTATCTGCCGATCGACCCGAATTATCCGAGTGAGCGAATCGGGTTCGTTCTCGATGACGCCGACCCACTGGTGGTGCTGACGGACACCGCCACCGCCGCGGTGTTGCCGCACACCGACATTCCCCGTCCGCGTCTGGACCTGCATGCCGTCGACCTCGACAGCGGTGGACAGCGGTGGGAGGTCGACCCCTGTGATGCGGATCGGCTCGGCGCGTTGTGTCCGGACCATCTTGCGTATGTGATGTACACCTCCGGGTCGACGGGCATCCCGAAGGGGGTCGCGATCAGCCACCGTAGTGTGGTCAATTCGGCGTTGCACGGGTGGCCGGACGGTCCGGGGCGGCGGATGCTGATGCATACGTCGATTGCGTTCGATGCATCGGGTTATGAGTTGTGGCCGGCGTTGCTCGGTGGCGCCGAGTTGGTGATCGCCCCGCCGGGGCCGGTGGATATTGCGGTACTCGAACGGGTCATCACCACGCATCGAGTGACATCGGTGTTCGTGACGACCCCGTTGCTCGAGCTGCTGGCTGAGGGGGATTTGAGTTGTTTCGGTTCGGTGCGTCAGGTGGGCGCCGGTGGTGATGCGTTGTCGGCTGCGGCTGTTCGGCGGCTGGTGGAGGTCCAGCGTCAGATCACGGTGGTCAATGCCTACGGCCCGGCGGAAACCACTATCAACTCAACGGCCTATTCGATACGGGGTTCGGATGGGTTGGCGGATGTGACGCGTGTGCCGATCGGGTCTCCGATCGGGAACACGCGGGTGTTCGTGTTGGGTGCGGGTTTGGTGCCGGTGCCGGTGGGGGTGGTGGGGGAGTTGTATATCGCGGGTGCGGGTGTGGGCCGGGGGTATCGGGGTCGGGCGGCGTCGACGGCGGAGCGGTTTGTGGCGTGCCCGTTCGGGGGGGGCGGGGAGCGGATGTATCGCACGGGCGACTTGGTGCGGTGGGATGCGGCGGGGCGGTTGGTGTTTATTGGCCGCGGTGATTTTCAGGTGAAGATTCGGGGGTTCCGGGTCGAGCCGGGGGAGGTCGAGGCGGTGCTGTTGGCGCATCCGGCGGTGGCCCAGGTGGTGGTGACCGCCCGCGAGGCTCCGGATGGTTCTGCGGGCGGGGGCAGGCAGTTGGTGGGGTACGTGGTGCCGGCGATCGATGCCGGTGGCGGACGTCTTGCGGGTGAGGTGCGGGAGTTCGCGGCGGCTCGGCTGCCGGGGTTCATGGTGCCGGCGGCGGTGGTGGTTCTGGATCGGTTGCCGTTGACGGTGAGCGGGAAGGTCGACCGGCGGGCGCTCCCGGCGCCGGAGTTCGGTAGTCGTGAGTTCCGTGCCCCGCGAGGCCCGGTCGAGGAGGCTCTGGCGGGGGTGTTCGCCGGGGTGCTCGGTGTGGAGCGCGTGGGGATCGATGACGACTTCTTCGAACTCGGCGGGCAGTCGCTGTCGGCGATGGAGGCCGCCGTGCATCTTGGTGCTGCGTTGGGCACTCCGGTGGATGTTCGTGACTTGTTTGAGGCGCCGACGGTGCACGAACTGGCCATCCGGAATGACCAAGACACGGCGCGGCCGCCAGAGAGTGGTGCCGACGACACATAGGGCTGGGCGATGAACAACACCGCTGTTCAAAGCAGGTCAAAGTGGACCGCGACGTCCATACCGAGGCCGGAAAGGCGCGGTACTCGCTTCCGCGGCAGTGGGCTCGGTTCCACACTCGATGTCCAGGTAGATAGTGCAACTGGTGAAGTCTACGGGCGGAGCTCGGGTGAAGGTCATCCTTGTCAGCCCCTGTGTGGGCACTGCACCGACCGCCACCCGATGCACAACCTGGCTAATGCGAGTGAGCGGCGCCAATGTGCGTAATTGCTCATGCGGGTCGACGAAGCAAGGAAGAATAGCCTGATGATGGCGGAACGGAACGTGTTTGCGTCGCCATTCAGCACGATGCCGACGCGGCTGGAACTCCCGGAGATGGACGTACGAATCATCGATTGGTGGCGCAAGCGCGACGTGTTCCAGCGCAGCCTCGCCCGGACGAAGGACGGCGAGAGCTGGGTCTTCTACGAGGGTCCACCGACCGCGAACGGCTCCCCCGGCACTCACCACGTGGAGGCGCGCGTCTTCAAGGACGTTTTCCCGCGCTACCGCACGATGAAGGGCTACTCAGTGCCTCGCCAGGCCGGCTGGGACTGCCACGGTCTGCCGGTGGAGCTGGCCGTGGAGAAGGAGTTGCAGCTGTCGGGCAAGCCGGACATCGAGAAGGTCGGCATCGACATCTTCAACGCGCGGTGCCGCGAGTCCGTGTTGCGTCACGTTGGAGAGTTCGAGCAACTTACCCAGCGGATGGGCTATTGGGTCGACCTCGATCACCCGTACAAAACGATGTCGCCGGAGTACATCGACAGCGTCTGGTGGTCGCTGAAGAAGATCTTCATCGATGGGCTGCTGAGTGAGGACTTCCGAGTCGCTCCGTATTGCCCGCGTTGCGGCACTGCGCTCTCCGACCACGAAGTTGCGCAGGGCTACGAGACCGTCACGGACCCCTCGGCTTACGTGCGGCTTCCGCTCACGGAGCCTCTCGCCGGACACCCTGACGCCCAACTATTGATCTGGACGACGACGCCGTGGACACTGGTCGCGAATACCGCTGTCGCGGTCCATCCCGAGGTCATGTACGCGTTGGTGCACACGGACGCAGGCACGTTTGTGGTCGCCGAGTCACTGCTGGATGCGGTACTGGGTACGGACGCTGAGCCGCTGGCTCGCTTCCGCGGCGCCGAGTTGGCGGGGCTACGCTACAGGCGCCCGTTCGACTTGGTCGACGTCCCGGATGCGCATCTGGTCGTGCTCGCCGACTACGTCACTACGGCGGATGGCACCGGGCTGGTGCACCAGGCACCGGCTTTTGGCGCGGACGACCTTGCGGTGTGCCGGGCGAACGGGCTGCCGGTTGTGAACCCGATCGGGCCGAACGGTCGTTTCCTGGACGAGATACCGCTGGTCGGCGGGGTCTTCTTCAAATCAGCGGAACAAATCCTGGTGGACGACCTGACTGCCCGCGGCTTGCTCTTCGAGTATCAGCGCTACGAGCACTCCTACCCGCACTGCTGGCGTTGCCACACGCCGCTGATGTTCTACGCGCAGCCGTCTTGGTATATCCGCACCGCGAGTGTGCGCGAGGCTCTGCGACGCGAGAACGCGCGAACCAACTGGTTCCCGGGTCATATTAAGCACGGCCGGTTCGGCGATTGGCTTGAAAACAATGTGGACTGGGCCTTGTCTCGCTCGCGCTATTGGGGCACGCCTCTACCGTTGTGGCGCTGCGAGAACGGGCATGTTACGCCGGTCGGCTCGCGCGCTGAGCTGGGGCAGCTTGCTACCGCCGACCTATCCGACCTCGACCCGCATCGGCCGTACATCGACGCGATCACGTTCCCCTGCCCACAATGCGAACAGACCGCGACCCGCGTACCGGAAGTGATTGATGCCTGGTATGACTCCGGCTCAATGCCGTTCGCCGCGCTGGGGTACCCGTACGTGGCCGGCAGCGAGAAAGAGTTCGACCGGCGTTATCCGGCACAGTACATCTGCGAAGCGATCGACCAGACTCGCGGCTGGTTCTATACGCTGATGGCGGTAGGCACGCTGGTCTTTGACCGCTCGTCGTACGAGAACGTCGTCTGCCTGGGCCACATCGTGGCAGAGGACGGCCGCAAGATGAGCAAGCACCTGGGCAATGTCCTGGCGCCGATCCCGCTGATGGACGCCCACGGTGCGGATGCGCTGCGCTGGTTCATGGCTTGCTCCGGTTCTCCTTGGGCACCGCGCAGGGTGGGCGCCGGACCGCTCGAGGACATCACCCGCAAACTGTTGATGACCTATTGGAATACAGCGTCGTTCTTCAGTTTGTATGCCAGCCACGTCGATTGGAAACCGGAAACGGCCGCGCCTGCTGGGGAGCGGCCGATCCTCGATCGCTGGGTGCTCGGCGAGTTGCACATGTTGGCGCGTTTGGTGGACGAGCGGCTGGAGAACTACGACACCGCGGGTGCCGGCCGGCTGCTCGGCGACTTCGTCGACGACCTGTCCAACTGGTATGTCCGTCGGTCTCGGCAGCGGTTTTGGGAAGGCGACCAGGACGCGCTGTCCACACTGTACGAGTGCTTGGATGTGCTGACCCGCTTACTTGCACCGATCGTGCCGTTCATCACCGAAGAGGTGTGGCAGCGAGTGATCCGTCCCGGCGCGACTGGCGCGGCCGAGTCGGTCCACCTTGCCGACTGGCCGCTGGTGGACGTCGCGCTGATGGGCACGATGCTCTCGGAGCAGGTTCGGACTGCGCGGGCCGCGGTGGAGGCCGGGCGCGCGGCGCGGAAGGCCAGCAAGGTGCGGATCCGTCAGCCGCTGGCGCGCGCGTTCGTCGGACTTCCGCCGGGCAGCGCCCTTCCGCGGGCGCTGCTGGACGACATTGCCGAGGAGTTGAACGTGAAGATGTTGGACCCGCTGGAGTCCGCGGGCGCGATGGTCGACGTCGACGTGAAGCCGAACTTCCGGGTGCTCGGCAAGCGGTATGGCAAGCGGACGCAAGCGATCGCGAACGCCATCCACGGGGTGGAGCCGCAGCGGATCGTGGCGGAATTGCGCGAGCGCGGCACCACAACCGTCGAGTTCGAAGGCACGTCGGTCGAAGTCACGGTGGAGGAGGTGATCGTGACCGAGGTGCCCCGCAGCGGCTGGGTGGTGGAGACTCAGCGCGGGGTCACGATCGCGCTTGACACCGATGTAACGCCTGAGCTGGCAGTGGAAGGTACGGCGCGAGACGTGATCCGGGTCGTGCAGCGGGCGCGGCGAGCGGCCGAGCTGGACATCTCCGACAGAGTGCGGCTCGCCATCGCCGGGCCGGAGTCTATCTTGGCTGCGGTCAAGGCGCACCAAGCGTTCGTCGCGCATGAGACGCTGGCCGAGTCGGTGAGTCTGGTCGGCTCGCTCGACGGCGGCTTCATCGGAGCCGTCGGCCCGGCCGAGATCGCGGTGGGCGTGTCCCGGGCTGCGTGTGAGTGATGATTGCTCCCCGGAGACTCTCGCCCGATGACTGGCGTGTCTGGCGCGTCCTGCGGCTGGCTGCGTTGCGGGAGTCCCCGCACGCTTTCGAGTCGCGACTCGCCGACTGGCAAGGCGACTGCGACACAGAGGGACGGTGGCGTGGCAGGCTGAGGGACGTCGAGGCCAACTTCGCGGTGGATGTGGACGGGGAGCCGGCTGGCATGGTCAGTGGTGCGCTCATCGACGGCGGCACGGCGGTCGAGCTGATCTCGCTCTGGGTGACGCCGCATGCCAGAGGGCGTGGGGTCGGCGACCTGCTGGTCCGCACCGTACTTGACTGGGCTGTCGCGGGCACCACAGCCGAGCGGGTCGTGCTGCGCGTGCACGAAGGCAACGCACACGCAAGGGACCTGTACGAGCGCAACGGGTTCCGGACACTTGGCGCACCGACGCCGAACGCGGAACGTGAGATGGTCCACCAACTGCCGCAACGGGTCCGGGTCGGAATTCACTCCGGCCAGCAGTATCCAGACTTCGCCTCAGTGCAAGCGCTCTGGCACTCTGCGGAGCGACTCGGGTACGACTGGGTCTCGCTGTTCGATCACTACCGTCCGCCGATCTTTGGCCCGGACGGCCCCTGCTTCGACGGACCCACGCTCCTCGCCGCGTTGGCTGCGACCACCTCACGGGTCCGCTGCGGGTTGCTCGTCGCGCCTCCAGTCTGGCGGCATCCCGCGCTAACCGCGACGATCGCGGCGACGGTCGACCAGGTCAGCGGTGGCAGGTTGGAGTTCGGCATGGGTGTCGGGGGCGCCGACCTGGCGTTCGAGCAATACGGGATTCCGCAGCCGACACTCGGGGCCAGGTACGAACAGCTGGACGAGACCTGCCGGATACTGCGCCTGCTCTGGGAAGGCGGGCCAGCGGATTTCACCGGCACGCATTACAAGCTGCGCGGCGCGTACCTGAACCCACGCCCAGTGCAGCAGCGGCTGCCGCTCGTCATCGGTGGCGCCGGTGAGTGTCGGACGCTGCAGCTGGTAGCCCGGCACGCCGATATTTGGAACTGTGCGGCTCTAGCGCCGGAGACGTACATGCGGAAGGTGGACGTGCTCGACCATCTGTGTGCGCAGGAGGGCCGCAAGCCGGCGGAGGTTCGCCGCTCTGTGACGTTTCGTTGCGTGATCACCTCTAACCAAGCGGAGGCGGTGAGGGCGCACGCTGCGATCGAGCGCAATGCGAACGGACACGGCCCGGATCTTCCCGAGTACGTCAGCTTCGGCAGTGCGGAGGAGTGCCTGGACCGGCTCGCTCCGTACACCGAGTCAGGAGTGCGCGACTTTCTGCTTGGGGTTCGGCCACCGGTGGACCGGGGGACGGTGGAGCGGTTCGCCACCGAGGTTGCACCAGCGCTGCGCGGGATGGCTTGACCATGGCCCTGGTCTGGCGGACGGCCGACGACGTAGTCATGGTGCACCGGCTGATCGAAGCCTCCGACCGGCGGGCCGCGGCGCTGACCGGCACCACAGCCCCACCGCGCCGCCAGGAGTCCACCCAGCGATTGGTCGCCGCCGGTCAGGTTCAGCTTGGTCTTGTGGCCGGCCAGCCGGTAGTGACGGTGACGGTCGGCCCGGTGCCGTCGTTCGATCCAGCTGAGGCCGGGATGCCAGAGGCCGATGAGCCCTGGTACATGCAGCGGCTCGCGGTCGCCCCGGACTACCCGGACGGGTTGGTGGGCTTCCACGCGGTCCGGCATGCTGTGCAGCTAGCCGCCGCCGCCGGTGCCGACGCACTGCGCGCCGAGGCGAACCCGGACCTGTCTGCGGTGCTGACGATGCTGACCGCGGTTGGCTTCCGCCGGTACCGCACCCACAATTCGGGGCGTGCGCCCCGAACATATCTCCAGCTGGTGCTGTGACCAGGGTCCTCGCCGCGGAGCGCACAATCGGCCGTACCGTCCGTGATCCAGTCCGGGAGGTGACAGAGTTCACCTTGGATAACAATCGGGTGCGTGTGGCTGTGTGGAATTACGGCGCGACTCTTGTCTCGGTCGTGGTGCCCGACCTGGCCGGTGCGCGGCGCAACGTCGTGATCCGGTTGCCGGATCTCGCCGCCTACGAGGCCGCAGAGAACCGGGCCTACGTCGGCTCGACCATGGGCCGGTTCGCACGCATCGTCGCTGGCGGTCGCTTGGTCATCGACGGACGTGAGTACGAGCTTGCCCGCAATGCCGGCCCGCATCACATCCACGGCGGACCGGAGGGCTTCGACGCCAGAGTATGGGACGGACACGCGGACAGCGGAGAGAAGTCAGGCCGGGTGGTGCTGACCCTGGTCAGTCCGGATGGCGATCAGGGCTACCCGGGCGAGCTCATCGCCACGACCACCTACGAGCTCGACATCCACAACCGCCTCACCATCGAATTCACCGCGACGACGGACGCACCAACGCTCTGCGGATTGAGCAACCACGCATTCTGGAACCTTGGCAGCGAACCAAGAATTGACGGGCATGAACTGCAATTGCACGCGCGGCGCGTGCTTGCGGGTTACACCGACTTCGTTCCGAGCGGTCGCACGGTGCCAGTGGACGACACCGAGCTCGATTTCTCCTACCCCCATGTTCTTCAGCGGGTGAGGATTGACGCTTTTCTGGCGCTCGATAGCGGGCACCCGGTGGCGAAGCTGCACGATCCGGAGAGCGGGCGGCTACTCGTCGTCGACACCGACCAGCCCGGAATGGCCGTCTACACCGGCGATTTCTTGCCGGTCCGCCCGCGCGCCGGCATCTGCCTGCAGCCGTGCGCTTGGCCGGATGCGCCCAACCACGCCGGCTTCCCGTCCGCCGTGCTACGGCCGGGCGAGACATACCGCAGCCGAACGACGTTCGAGCTGCTGGCCGACCAACGGAGGTAGTACCGGATGGCCCCAACGCCGAAGCCTCTGTACGGAGTAGTCCACGTACCGCCGCTGCCCGGCACGCCGTTCCACCGCAGCGGCTCATTCCCGGGCATCGTCAAGGACGTGCGAGCACAGGCGCGGCGGATGGTCGAGGGCGGGATGGATGGGCTGCTGCTACAGACCGTGGACCGGGTGTACAGCGTGCGGGACGACTCCGATCCCGCCCGGGTCGCGGCGATGAGTGTCCTTGCGCATGAGGTGCTCGGCCAGAGCCCGGCGGGCTTCGCCGTCGGCGTCCAGATCATGCGCCATGCGGTGAGCGCCTCGCTTGCTGTCGCCAAGGTCACCGGAGCGACATTCGTCCGAGCCGACGCACTGGTCGGGGCGACGCTCACCACACACGGCTGGGTCGAGCCCGACTCGCTGCAGATCATGACGTACCGCAAGGCGATCGAGGCCATGGGCGTCGACCTGATCGTGGATGTTGACTCGATGCACTACCGCTGGGCCGGTCCGGACGAGACCACCGGCGGGGTGGCGAGGCGGGCGGTGATGGTCGGCGCCGATGCGGTCTGCGTCGCACACCCAGACAGGGACGAAGCCCTGCGGAAGGTCGCAGACGTGCGCCGTCGAGCGCCCGGTGCGCGCGTCATTCTCGGCGGTTTCGTAAACCACGGGAACGCCGCCGCCCTGCTGGCCGAGACGGACGGCGCTTTCGTCAGCGGCTGCCTGATGGACCCGGAAAACCCGCCCCGAGTCGACCCCGACCGCATCCGCCGACTGGTCGAGATCGTGCACGGCACCGCATGAGCAGGTATTCGATTGAGGAATTGGAGCCGTGACGGACCCGAGCACTATCCGCGTGGGGGGCAATCCCTTCCCTTGCCGGTGATGCGGTGAATGCTGCGGAGGCAAGCGCTACCGGACGGGGGCGGTTACGGCGCACGCGAACTTGATCGGCGCTGGTTGCCGCAGAGGCCTGGCTCAGGCACGCAATGTGCGGCTATTCGCCAATCCTTGATCTCGGCGGCTCCGCAAGAACGACTGTATCCGGTCCAGCGCGACGTCCAGCTCGCCCCACCGTCGCGAGGTGGTCACCCGGACTAGGCCTTCGGACAGGCAGAACGTCAGCAGGCCGGGGAAGACCGAAACACCCTCATGTTCGAGCAGGTCACGGAACGCGAGGTAGGAGTCGTCGTAATCGTGCAGCGAAACAGCGGTGTTGATCGAGTAGTGTGCGGCAGCCACGGTGGTGTTGGGCAGGTCCAGCCGCCGGGTGGCGATGTCGCGCATCCGGATTAGCTCCTCTTCCCGTCGGTCCCGCTCGTGCGCGTAACTGGTGTACGCAGACTGCAGCGTCTCTAGGGTGAGCCCGTAGCTGTGCTCGAACTCGGCTAGGTGCTCAAGGTCTATGCCGTGTATGCCTTCGTGCCGCCAGCGCTCCATCCGCGCGAGCACCTCGATCGCGGTGTAGAAGAACGACGGCGGGCCGCCAAAGCTGCTCGAGGCGTACTCATAGTAGTCACCGATGAAGGCCGTCCCGGCCAGGATCCAGCCGAGCTTTATGCCAGGGGCGGACCAGTTCTTGGACAGGCTGCTGATCCGTACCACGTTGTCGGCGGCGCGGGCGGCGGACAACTGCTGTGGCGGGCCGAGCCACTCATGACACTCGTCCAAGAGAATAGTGGTACTCGAGTTGGCCGAGCGGATCAGCTTATCGAGCTCGTCCTCGGCAATCAGGGCGCCTGTTGGGTTGGTGACCGTTTGCAGCAGCACCAACGGGGTGTCCGGGCGGAGCTGTTCGAGCACTGGGCGAATCGAGGTCGCGCCGTTCACAAGCGGAGTGGGCACCAGGCGGACCGGGCCGCGGCGGGCCACGGACTCCAGCAACGGTGGGTAGTTCGGGATCCCGCACAGCGAGGGAGTGGACGTCGGGCGCCCGGTGAGAATGAAGTCGGCGAGGTTACTGACGGCGAACGTGCCACCGAGGGTCAGCGCGACGTTGTCGAGTGTATATCCGTCGCCGGAGAGTCGGGCCGACTCGTACGCGGCGACCGCCTCGCGGGCGGGCGCACGACCGCGCGAGTCCGAGTAGCCGTACCAGTCCCGGGCAAGTGCGAACATGATGCACTCCTTCACCGTGGCGGGCAGCCCCCACTGCACCTCGTCAACCGAGCCGGTCGACAGGATCAGGTGGTCATCGCTGCGGAGGGTGCCATACAGATCGTCGCGGAAGTAGTGGTTGAACGTCTCCTTGACGAATCGGATGGTCGCCCTGGACTGCAGGATCTGCTCGGCGTCGACGGTGCGCCGGGGTCGCGATGCGCGCCAGGCCGCGCCCAGCCCCGGCCGGGTACTGCGGGGGCCCAGAGCGTGCTCGACACGGCCGAGGTATAAGTCGCGCAGCTCGAATGGGTCGTCAGGGTCGATCGCGCGCTCATACACGTCCATGAGTGGTCTGGTCGGCCCAAAACTCATCGAAACTTCGGGTACCTCCAACCGTGACCGCTGCTGCGCGCACAGCTCCCCTCCGGATCGGACCGGCAGGAACTGCGCCGGGTTGGCGAAGAGCCCGGGCCGGTTCATGATGCCGCCGCGCTGAGCCGCAACCGCTTCAGATGCCGGAGCGGGCCGTTTTTGGGCGGCGCGCACGCGATGGTCCTGCCGTGGAAGTGCACCGTGTTGTCGATCACGACGAGTAGCCCGCACTGCCAGCTGATGTGGTAGCACCGGCCGCCGTACATCGCCGCGTACAGCCGGATCAATGCCTCGTCCACCTCAGCTGGCTCGGCCGCGCCGCAGAGACACTCCCACTCCAAATTCTCGTCCTGGAAGTCCCGAATGGAGAAAACCGGGCGGCCGCGGTCGTACCGCAGCAGCGGGGGCGCCTCGTCGCGGCCGTCATAGCGGGTATTGGCAAGCAACTTGCGGTCCTCATCCGTGAGTGCGTCGAACACCTGCCGCATCGGTACCAGCACCGTCTCGGCGGCCGAATCACCGTCGGCTGCCAGGCACATCAGCGATACGAACCGCGGCTGCGCGGCGATCGGTAAGCTACTGCTCTCCGAATGAAGTGCCAGCCAGTTCGCGGCGAATGGCTGTAGGTCCGGGTTAGATGTCGCCGGCTCGCAGGTCACCAGATTTAGAATGACACCCTCCTCGACAAAGGGTTGGACAGCTGGTGAGTGTTCTAGTTGCGCCGTGCCGAGCAAGGCGCCGAACGCGAGATACTCCCTATTGGTCATCGGCCGGTCCAGCGAGATAGCGACCACACCATGCTCGGTGAGCTGTTCCTGCGCTAAAGCGCCGACCCCCTCGACGTCCGCGGCCGACGCTTTCCTCGGTGGGGCCGGATTGGACAAGGAGCTGCTGCCATCCAGCAGCTGCCGGCGCAGCGTAATGTGTGGTTGTTCCGGGCGCTGGCGGAAGGTGCCCTTCACTGCGACGTGTCCAGACTTAGTTGGTCCCGGAGCAGTGCCCGTTGCAGTTTTCCGGTGGGGGTGCGTGGGACCGAGTCCACCTGCTGCCAGCGGCGCGGCAGAGCAGTTGGCGGCAACAGCGCGGCCAACTGCGTACGAATCTCGGCGATGTCTGCGTCCCGCAGCACAACCATGGCCACGATTTCCTCACCCCACAGCGGGTGCGACTGAGCGAGGCATCCGGCGTCCACCACAGAGTCCAGCGAGAGAAGGGCATGCTCCACCTCCTCCAACGAGACCGCCTCGCCTCGCACCTGGGCGATGTTCTTGAGTCGTCCTGTGAGGATGAAGTAGCGGCGGTCGTCCCTGCCTCTGATCCAACGCCCGAGATCACCACTGTGGAACCAATCGCCGGCGAAGGCTTCTGAAGTCTGGTCGGGCGCGTCAACGTAACATTCCATTACATTATGTCCGCGCATGCAGACCTCGCCGATCTCGCCCTCGGCCAGTACGTCACCGGTGACGGACAGCACCTCTAGCTCATTACCGGGGAAGGCGACCCCGACAGTCGGTATTTCCGTGTTCAGGACCAGCGCGGCGTAGTCGTCGTCGGCCAGGTCGATTGGCAGCATCGTGGAGAAGTTCGTCGTCTCCGTCAGCCCGTAGCCCTGTATCACCCGCAGGCCGAACGCGTTCATTATCCGTTTGGCCAGCGAGGCGGTCAGCGGCGCCGCCGCACTGACGAAATACCGCAGAGTATCCGGGGGACGCCAACCACGGCCGGTGACTAGCAGCGCCTCCAGCATGCTGGGTACAACGCTGGCGATCTGCGGTCGGTACGTTTCCAACTGAGAACGGTAGGTGAGAGGCGAGAACTGCTGCGGCAGAACGACATGGGCGCCAGCGTTTAACACCGCTACCACGGTGAAGTGCACGCCGTTCACGTGGTGCAGCGGGAGCCCGCCCGCGATGGTGACCCCCGGACCGAGATCATGGTGCTGCTTGAGCCCCTGCGCGTTGCTGAGCAACGCCCGGTGGCTCTGCAGCACCAACTTGCTGGCCGCGGTCGAGCCGGAAGTGCTGAACATGAAGGCGGGCCCGCCCGGGGTGATGTACTGATCCACGGCGGTGTCCTCCAACGCGGAGCCAGGAGTGGAGACCGGGATCGGCCGGGCGAGATCTTCCGGGATGCCCGTGACGTACGGTGAGCACAGCACGGTGCGGATCGGGTACGCAGCAATGATCTGGCGCAGCCGCTGCGGCGGATCAGTCGGGTTCAGAACCAGGCACGTGCCGCCTGCGCGAATCACCGCGAAAAGCGCGAGCACGGTGTCGATGTCATTCGCGGCGAGCAGGCCGACCCGCTCACCGCACAGATACTTTCCTTCAGCGAGGTTGGAGGCTATCGCACGGCTGCGTGCGTTCAGTGCGCCATAAGTAAGTACCTCGGCGTCACCGTGGGTCGGCAGCCAGGTGAGGAACGGCGCGTCCGGCGTGTCCGTAGCTCGGCGCCGCAACACGTCGACCACGGTGCCGTCCGTGGGCGGCACCGTCTTTCCACCTGGCCGGTAGTCATGCACTCCCGCCGCACGGGCGCCGCTCGCGCGGACCACCTCGGCGATGCCCGAGACGGATCCAAAGCTCTCTGTGGTGATCAGTTCGGCCGCGATTGTGATTGCGAACTCCTTTTCCAGCTGCACCACAAGTTCGACCAAAGTGAGTGAATCCAACCCGGTCAGCGGCACTCGCGGATCAGCGGGGACCGCGAGGTGCGCTGAGTCGGTGTTCACGCCGGTGATCAGTCGGCGAACTCTTGTCTGAATGTCGTCGGTCATGACTGGAAGTGTCCGGAAGCCGAGGTGGGTAGGTTGCTGCAGGTGTCGGACGCCGGCAGTGTGTCGGCCAGAAAGATGGTCTGGGCCATCATCTTGTAGCCGGACATGTTTTCCCGGAACGTCTCGATGGACTCTTCCGGGTGCACGGAGTCGATCACCGCATTCGGACCGATCGCATTGAACTGGTGCGAGACTCCACGCGGGATCTGCAGGTCCATCCACGAGTTCTCGTCGACCATGAGGTTGTAGCGGGTAGCCGTGGCGCCGTTCGGGAGGTCAGGCAGATTATCGGTGAAGGTCGGAGGTCGAAATGGGGTCACACCATCGATGTCCGTGACTATGAAGGGGGAAAGGCTGGAGACGCGGATCCGGGTGCCGGGGCCGGTCATCATCCGCACGAAACGTAGGCCGGTGTGCAGGTGCATACGCGAACAAATATCCCGCGCGCTGACGTCGTAGAAGTCCATCAGGTACCGGTCTGCGAAGTACCCCTCGAACGGAGATTCGAGCATGTAGACGTCACCTTCCTCGAACGTCTGAGCTCGAACTATCCCATCGCCCGCTGAGCCCATTGCGGCGGGGCTGGCATGCGCTTGTCGTACGACCTTGCACAAAGCGTCAACCACGCCCAGCGCCACATCGGGTGCGAAGGTCGCCACCGGGGTGACGTGACACTGGCCGGCGTCGCGAAAGTTCAGGACGTCCTGGACCTCATTTTCGTCGTCCGGGCCGCGCTTAAGCATTCCAGTCATCGGCGCGATACTCCTCCCTGCTCGAACCACGGCAGCGTTCTCGCGAATTGTGGAAATCCTCGTTTTGTGGACTCCACAATTCTGTCCGCGGCGCCGCCGGACCGTAACTACCACCAGGGTGGGACTCACCCACACCTTGGGTGAGTCTTTCCGTATGTGCAACCCCTGTCACGGCCGTGGGGCGTGGGATGGACCTTTGGCTGCTCGTAGGCGCCCCGATCCGGAATCGAGTCACGACTATCGAGATCGACGACCTCGAACGCCTTGGGCATGGCCTGCTCCTCGTACCGGGCCCCTCCATCCACTACACCACTGCCATCGCGGCGGGACCAGGACGGTTAGCTCGGGTAACGTGCCCTGCAGGGGCTGCCGAGGTTGTCCCCGGGTCACGTAGAAGTCACGTAGAAGTTGAGGTGGCGGTCCCCCGCTCGAGGCCTGCCGTGTGGTAGGTGTCGGGCGTTCCTCCAAGAACTCCGACAGCAAGGGACCGCTGTGAAGAAGAGTAGCCAGAACCCGCCCACACGCGACACCGCCCGCGATTCCGGAGCGGGTCCCTGTGGGGATGGCAGAGATCGCCGAGAACGCGGTGCTGAGGCACGTGGACACCGATGGTGGTCGGCGGTCAGATGCTCAACCCGTTGGAACACGCGCACCCGCACATGATGGTGAGGCGGTCGATCAGTCGATGTTCGTGTGGGCCGCGGCAGCGTTGTCCGGGTATGACCACGATTTCGCCGCGCACCCGTTCACGGACGCCCCGTACTCCCGCGATCTGCATCGGGTGGTCGATGTCGCTTCAACGGGTAACGGGGGTGGATGTGCATGATTCCCCGGGTCTGCGCCGAGCAGGTCGGGCAGCCACTGCCGTTGTTCATCAAGTGGGGTACGTCGGCTACGGACTACGCGCCCGAGCCGCCGGCTCCCCGACGGTCAGCATGCGCGGCGTCGCGGTCTGGCACATGGCCTGGAGCGATAAGGACGACGCGATCGACTGGCAGGCGTACTTCCACCTCCGCAATCGCCTGGTCGGAGTTCACCCCAGGGTGGCGACTTCGCACCCCCGGGGATGAGGGAATCCGCCCAGCTGTGGACGACGATTGACATATTCCCCCATATAGCCCATTCCGATCGCCGTCGGAGGCCCTTCACCGCTGATTGGATCACCGGAGGTGCGATGTTCCCCCACGAAAATAACACCGGGCCCGATTCGGTCCCCGGCGACCCGTCGCCGCGGACAGCAGTCGTCCCTGCCGACGCGCCGTGTCTGCTGTACGCCGATCGCGGCGTCAGGCGACGGCTGGTGCTGTCGGCCGAGATGCCGCGGGTGGTCATCGGGCGCAGCCCGCAGGCCGATGTCGCGTTGACCTCGGATCCGACGGGGTCGCGGCTGCACGCCGTCGTCGAGTGGGCGGACGGCCATTGGACGATCGTCGATGGCGGATTGTTCCTCAACGGCACCCGCGTCAATGGTAGGCGTCTGTCCGGCCGACGCCGCCTACGACCGGGCGATCACATCCGGATCGGGACCTCGTTTGTGAACTACCACGCCCCGAACCCGCCGGGGAAGTCGATACCGGCGGCCCGGCCGACCCACCATTGCACGAGGTCACCGACGCGGAACGGGGATCCTCGACACCCTGTGCCGCCCGTACACACCCCACCCGCCCTTCGCGTGTCCGGCGTCGAACTCGCAGATCGCCGACGAGTTGCACCTGTCCGAAGCCACCGTCAAAACGCACCTGCGCGCCTTGTTCACCAAGTTCGGTGTCGAGGACCTACCGCAGAATCAGAAACGAGCCCGGCTCGCCGAGCACGTCCTCCGTAGCCGCCTCGTCACGAAACGAGATCGGTGACGCGCCCACGGGCTGTCTCGACATCGACGGCGGCCGCTGAGAGTTCCTGGCAGGAACCGCTGGGTGTGAAATGCACTATGTCGGGCTCCGGCGGGTTCTGTTCGCCCCCGGAATCTCGGTTCGTGATCGGACATCGAGAGACACGGCCGGGGCCGGACTGTCACGTCGCTCCAACCATCTGGCAGGGCCGTGCATGACATCACCGGCTCGGTGCCGTCGGCCCGGAAGGCACGCAATGCGCTGTCCGTCTCGCCGGGCGCCCCCGCAGCCAACTATCCCGAACACCGATCGTGGGGTTTCTGTCCGCCTGACACTGAGGCACTGCTCGTCGAGGTCCTTCGCTGTGGCAGGTGGATCGGGCGGCACCGCCGTGGTCGTCGTCCGGGAGTGCGAGCGGACCACCACCAGCATTATGGCGCGAATAGGCTCACATCAGCTGGCATCCGCGATGGCGTCGGCGCCCAGGGTGATGTTTCTGCCAAACCAGCAAGACCCGAGACTTGCCCCGGGCAAAACGTTGCATGAGGGTGTTCGGTGTCTACGCCGCCTTCCTGGGGGATTGGTCGAAGCCGGGTGGCTGCGGTCGATCATCCGAATGATCCGCGCGGTGGAATGTACTGCACCACAACGGGCAGCGGTAGAGGTCAGCGCCGCGACATGGTTTGCCTCGCTGAAGTCGGCAACGGCATCGAACACCAGCAGCGGCTGGATGCCGGGCATGAACGCATCCATTGCTGTTGCACGGCAGCAGATGTGGGCATAGATATCGGTGATGATCAACTGGCTGCGTCCCACCGCTGCATCCGCTCGCGTAGATCGGTCTTGACGAACGCACCGTATCGCTCACTTCGTGAGCACGGCGTCCATCGGCCCCGGAGCAAGAGCCGGCACGACAGCGGTGTCCGTTGGCGCACTGGTGAGCCCGGGGCCCCTGAGTCAACAGGGCGCGGCTGTCGGAGGCCAAATGGCGGGGTTCGCCTGGCAGTAATGGAGTCTTCTGGTCGGTGGAAGCACTGGCGATCGGTCCAACAACAGAGCGGAGTGTTGTATGCGCTGCTCGCAGCGGCAAGGCCCAAATGTCGTCTATATTCCGCCACGCGTGGCGGTTTGGGGCCATTCAGAGTGCGAGATCGATGCTCGAGTGACACCCTCGGGTGGTCCCATGCGCATGTCGAACGAGGTGATCCCGTCACCGCTGGTTACGCGGACTGAGTCCGCCGCGTGCGGGAGTTGAGGTATGGGATATGCACGGCAAGCGAGAATCCAGATAGGTGGCTGGACCACCGGTTCGAGTGACAAACTGGGCTGTTGTTCTCGCCCCGCAACCAGGCCGGTGAGCAGGGGTGTTTACCCGTCGATCCGATGCCCTCGGTAGTCCGCGCGGCTCGTATCGCCGCGGCATCCGTCGCCGCGTCGACGGCATCCGATAGCCGAGCAAGCAGTGGCGCTCCTGCGCACGAACCGTCCACCAGAGACAAACATGGCGGCAGACCGTGTCCCTGCAGTGATTCACAAGTGGGTAATCCGGACGGTACGACGCGTGAATGCACCGTCGAGTCGGTGTCTCTTCGACCGAATCGAGAGCCGGCCTGGGTTCTGGTGCGGCAGGGCCCGCTTCATGGGACGTTGCTCGAGCATGGGCAGGAAACCGGGGCTGAACGCGAGCGATTGCTGCGCGCGTACGACGTGGTGTCACAGCCTGGCCGAGCAACTTCGGATTGCTGAGGTGCTGGCCGGACTATCCGGTGCACCCGCCGCCGAACGCCTACTGGAAAGGCGATAGTTCGGTGGGGAGTTCAACGGTGGGGCCGTCGATCGCGACCCCGCCGGGGCCGGCACTGATGCCGTCTACGGATACTCCTGGCAAGGAGACGCCGGGCACATGGACGGTGGGGGACGATGCAACGGTGTGCCCGCCTTCGGTGCCGTTGTGTGCGTTGCCGCTGCTGGTTTCGGCAGTAGCAAGTCCTGCTCCGGAAGTCAGTGCGAAGGCGGCCATGGCGATCGCGGTGATGGTGCGTTTCGTGGTGTTCGACATGAATTCTCCAATCGGGTGGGGGTTTACGAGACTCGGTACGATCTGTGAGGGCCGGATCCCTGTCGACTGAAGCAGGGATCCGGCCCTCTGACCGGTTTCGCCGAGGGGCTGCAGTGCTGCCTTGATGCGGTTAGCAGGTAACCAAGGGGATGCAGAGGCCCACGTCGACGCTGTTGGAGTCACTCTCGTTGGTGGTGTTGTGGCTGTCCGTGGTCGATCCGCCTTGTCCGCCGTTGGCGGGGCCGGCATTGCCGCCGTTCGCTGGACCGCCGGTACCGTTGCCGCCGGTGACAGTGTTTGTGGCGTCGCCGCTGATGCCACCGTTGGCATTGCCGCTGTCGCCGCCGTTTCCGGCGCTGCTGTTGCCGTTGTTGCTGCCATTGTTGGTCAGGCCGATGGTGGGGCCGCCGATCGCCACAGACGGGGCGCCATTACCGCCTGCCCCGGTGGTGCCGCCGTTTGCGCTGCCGCTGGTGACTGCTCCACTGTTGTTCGCGGTGCCGCCGGTGCCGTTGGCTTCGGCCGAGCCGGCCTGGGACGTTCCGCCCGCGCCTCCGGGGTTTGTCTCGGCGGAAGCAATTCCCGCGCCGGCGGACAGGGCGAACGTTGCGATCGCGATAGCCGTGATGGCGCGCTTCATGGTGTTCGACAATGTGAATCTCCTTGTGTGGGTGCGTCGGTTCAGCTGTGCACACCGGACTCGACCAGAATGCGGATCCGACTGTGGGCCGGAATATCGTTCGATTTCGAATTCCCGTGCTGTGAACAACTACAACTGTGAGCCACTCGGGGAAGAAGGTCCATCATCATCAGGGGGGAAACACCTCACCCCGAACATGAGCGTCTCGTCCGAGATGCCCCCCGCGGTATCAGCGAGCGCGAAAGCGAGTCACCGCGCCCAGCATAGGAGTGGCAGATCGGCGGCGTCGCGGTTCGCTTTCATTCACACCGATTCGCGGGGCTGTCTGTCTCGGAGGTCGTGACTTTCGGTCCGCGTTGTTCGTCAGAGGTCTCGTTCTGTGACGATTCCACTCTGCATGGCCCGTTCGACCAGGCGGGCACGCTTTTGGTTCTGTGGGACGTCTTCGATCCCGAACTTGGCGAACAGGGCCCGCATGTGCGTTTTGACCGTCTCGACACTGAGATACATCCGATCAGCGATCTGCTGATTGGTGGCGGGAGCCGCGAATCCGGCGTTGTGCTTGCGCGGAGCACAGAGCGCGATGAGGATCTCTCGCTGCGTCTTCGTCAGCGACTCCCGCGTCGGCATGGCATCGGCGACCGCGGTCAGCTCACCGCTGGCCCTACCGTCACTGCGGAACAGTATTGTCGAGGAACCGATTCGGATGTGGTCACCGGATCGTAGGCGCTTCCGTCCCGTCATGCGCTCACCGTTAATGAAAGTCCCGTTGCGCGACAAACCATCATCGACGATAGTCCAGTGTGTCCCACCCCATTCGACGGTGGCATGCAGGCGTGAAACATCTCGATCCCACGCGAGGGCGATGTCGGCTTCGCGGGATCGGCCGACTGTCACCTTCGGTGAATCGACGGATAGAACGAATTCTCGCGCGCCGCCGTCCTCGCCGGGATACGACAGACGAGGTTCAATTGGTAGCTCCATGACCACTCCCGAGGGCCCACCCTTCGACGGTCCAATTGTACTTCTGACCGCAATCGAAGCTGAAGTGTCGAAGTCGGTGTGAGGATTTCCCACCCTAGTGAGGAAGAGCGGACCCCCTGCCGGCTCCTACCATAAGGGTTACTTCGAACACCACCTGCGCAGGCTCCGCATGCCGTGATCGAGAGGAGGTCTGCGATGTTCACAACCCTGACCGTCGAACCAAGGACAGCGCAGACCGCGACGCTGATGGACTCCGGCCCCAGTACGGTGAATGGTGAGAGCAGGGCATCTTCGCAAGAAGCGACCTTGGGTGCCTCGCAAAGGTGGTCTCGATGCGGATCGTCCGAGTCCTCGTGGACTTCGGTGCGAACGCGCCCCTTCTCGCGGCTCCGGAAACGGGGCTCGTCGCAATCGCTCGGCGACTCGTATCGGATCGATTCGCTTCAGGCTTCTCGCACCTCCGCGGCAGTCCAACCTGTTCGCTTCGCGAAAGTTACACCCATTACTTGTAATGACGGTCTGCGCCTCCTCAGCGGCATCTCGCACCGCGACGCGGCCGGTTCGGCAACCCCGCTCGCCATCCCGACCTTCGGTGTGACAGGCATCGGAGTCACGAAATGACCGGTACCGCAACCATGGTCGATGCACACCGGAACAAAGGGTCATCGCTGCGACGCATTCCGACCTCGAGGCGGCGGTCGACGTGATCGAGGGACGACGACCGTGCGCGCTCTTGCTCCTCCACCTTGGGGGGAGGAAGCTGGACGGACACGGCGTCGAGCTGAGGTGGCGCAGGATGCCCCGACCGACCCGGTTACGCCGGGCGATTTCTGCAGCGTTCAGCCTGATGATTCTGATCATCGGGGTTGGTACCCTCGGCCTCGCATCAACGGTTGCGCCACCACAGGCAGAAGGTCGAATAGTCGCTTCCTCTTCGATGCCCGCGCTCGCCGAACAACCCGTCTGGCCGGTACCCGACCCGTCGATCGGGCCCGCACCTGGACCTGGCGAACCCTACTCTGCGCCCAACCCCGAGTCACTCATCCCGGACTGCAATCCCGACCTCATGCCCTGCCAGCCCGACTACCAGCCGGAACCGCTGCCGTCGTGTCCGGAGGTGCCGGAGCTGTGCCCGCCGCCGATCATTGAGCCGGAGCCGTCGTGTCCGGAGGTGCCGGAGCTGTGCCCGCCGCCGATCATTGAGCCGGAGCCGTCGTGTCCGGAGGTGCCGGAGCTGTGCCCGCCGCCGATCATTGAGCCGGAGCCGTCGTGTCCGGAGGTGCCG
>NZ_WXYH01000321.1:0-7896 GCF_009872365.1 Rhodococcus sp. T7 | reverse complement strand
CCCGCCGTTGCTCCCGGCGCCGCCGGCGTCGCTGCCGCTCCCGGCGAACGGTGACGCTCCTCCATCCGCCCCGGTGGAGGAGCCTGAGCAGGGACTGCAGCTCAGCAGCCCGGTTGTCGAGCCGGGTGGCGAGTTGACGGCGATGGGCCAGGGTTGCCCGTCCGGGTCGCTTGTCGGGATGTCGGTGGGCGGTGAATCGGCGGGGCAGGTCGTGGCGGACGGTGCCGGGGCGTTTGAGGCCCCGCTCGCGGCGGGGCCGGCCAGCGTCGGTCGCTACCAGGTGGAGGCCGACTGCGGACCAGTACTCACTGCGGCGTTCGACGTGGTACTCGTGAGCCAGGCCAGTGGGTCCACCTCGACACTGGTGATCATCGTGTTCTTTCTGCTGATGGGTCTGCTGATCTACCGGCGGCGTCTGCTGCCCGTACCCTCCACAACCGAGGAGGACAGATGAGACTCCGATGGATTGCGATGCTGGCCGTGGTGCTCGGCTCCCTGGGACTTTCCGCAGCACCCGCGGCCGCGGCGCAACCTGTGCTGATGTCCGCGACGATCAACGGTCAGGACATCGCGACAGCCGATCAAGAACACCCCGTTCGTCTCGACCCGCAGGGTTCTGCGGACGTGAGCGTCACGATCACCAACGACTCGACCGATCCCCTCAACGTCGGTGCGATACACCTCTCCGGGAATGTCCTCGGACTGAGTTTCTTCGCGTATCACACCTCGGTGGCGCTTACGGTGGAGACCGGGGCGACGGAGACCGTCACCTATGTGCTCGACCTGACGGGGTTGGACGGTCAGGCCACCGGCCTGATCAACGGCAATGTGGCCGTGATCGACGACAGCGGCGCGACCATCGCGGATCTGCCGACGGTCACCGATGTGCGAGGCTCCGTTGTATCTGTCTACGGCCTGTTCGGCCTGGCCTTGGCGATTTTGACCGTGTTGGCGATCGTCGATGTCGCGCTCGCGATCGGGAGGGGACGGCTACCGCTGAACCGGTGGCGGCGCGGGCTGCGCCTGTTGACGCCGGGCATCGGACTCGGATTGGTGCTCGTCTTCACCCTGTCGGTCGCGCGGGTCTGGGTGCCGACCACGGAACGGTGGATCACGGTTGCTGCGGCATTCGCGGTCGGGTTCTTCATCCTGGGCTACCTCACACCGACACCCGCGGAGGACGACGAGGACGACGACGAGGACATCCTGGACGAGGAGTATCTGCCCGATGACGTGAGAGACGACTCGCAGTCGGCGCAGCCACCCGCCACCCAGCGGACAGTTCCGGTCACCCGGCGAACCCTCACCGACCACGACGAGCGCTGAGGCACTCTGATGAGCACCGACACCGACTTGGTCAGTGAGTCGCTTCCCGCCTACGAGATCGGCGGGGAACTCGGCCGGGGCGGATGGGGTGTGGTGCTGTCCGGCAAACATCGGGCGCTCGGGCGTCCGGTTGCGATCAAACAGCTACCACCCTCGTTCGCCGCCGATCCCAATGTTCGCCGTCGGTTTACCGCCGAGGGCAGGTTGCTGGCCTCTCTCGACCACCCGCATGTGGTCCCTGTCTATGACTTTGTCGAGCACGACGGCCTCTGTCTGCTGGTCATGGAGCTGCTCCCCGGCGGAACGGTGTGGAGCACGTTCACCCGTGTCGGCTTCAATGCGCATTCCGCGGTCGCCGTCGCGCTCGCCTGCGCCGCGGGCCTCAAGGCCGCGCACGATCGGGGGATTCTGCACCGTGATGTGAAGCCCGAGAACCTGATGTTCGCCGCGTCGGGGGCGGTCAAGGTGACGGATTTCGGTATCGCCAAGGTGGTCGGGGGCGACGAGACGCTGGCGACGCGCGCCGGCGATGTTCTCGGCACACCGTCCTACATTGCACCCGAGCAGGCCCGCGGCCGAGAACTCTCACCGGCGACCGACGTCTATGCGCTGTCGACGATGCTCTACGAGCTCCTGGCCGGCGCGCTGCCGTTCCCGGAGGCGGGGGATGCGATGGCGCAGTTGTTCCAGCACGCATTCGACTCGCCGATACAGCTGCTCGATGTTGCGCCGATGGTTCCGGACCCGATCGCCGAGGTGGTGATGCGGGGGCTCGCCACCGATCCGGCCGATCGGTATCCCACGGCAGAGGACTTCGGGATCGCGCTGGCCGGGGCCTCCACCGGCCGATGGGGCCCGGGGTGGCTGGCCGCGGAGGGAATACCGGTGATGGGCGCCGACACCATCGTCACGGCGGCGGGCATCGGAATTGCGCCGTCGCCCACGCTCACCGAGGGAGGGCAGGGGGAGCATCCCTCCCTGCCGGTGACACGACCACTGGCGAAATCGTCGGCCCAAGAGTCGGAACCGTTCGCAACACCACCACCGACGACCGAACCGACGGCGACGCAACGACCGCCGCGCACCGAGTCCGGAGAGCCTCGCGCCACCGAACCCCCGCCACCCGTCGTTCGTCCGTCGATCACCGTGCACACCGCGGGAGTGCGTCTCGCCGACGTGTCCGACACCGACCTGGTGCCGGTGCGGACGGTGGTGGAGATCCCGCCGGCGCGGGTACCGCTGCTCATCGCTGCCGGCCTCGCCGTCGCCGCGATCGGCGTTGCCCTCCTCGGCCTGGGCGCACCGGTCGACGGTCAGACACCGCCACCGGGAAGGGTGAGCATCGCGGGAATCGATCCGGCGGTGGCAGAACCCGTCGTCGATCTGACCGAGCCGTTGACGGTGGCCATAGCCGGGCCCGTGCCCGCGGACACTGCATTCGTGACGCTCGGTGTGCTGGATCGGGAGGTGAAGACGCAGAGCGCGCCGCTTCTTCCGGCCCCTGACGGCGCGGTGGCGACCTTGCCCCCGCTCGGCGGAGGATACGTTGCGGCCGGCGAGTTCACCGGTGAGCTCTCGCTGATGCAAGCCGGTCAGGTCACCGACACCTGGCGGTTCCCGGTCGATACCACGCAGCCTGCCACGACGACCGCGGTCGCCGTCGGCGTCGCCGCCGTGTTCCTGTTTTCGATTGCCTACCTGGAGTCCTTCCTGCGGTCGCTGCGGCGCGGTCGACGCCGCATCTCCGGAACGATCGGTGTGCCGGTGAGCGCGGCCGCCCTGGCTGTCTCCGTCGTCGGCGCCGTCTGGGTTCTGCTGGGTCGCCAGCCCACCGTCACCACGTTGGTGGTGACGGTGTCGCTCGCGGCGGCAGCGGGGCTTGCCGCAGCTATCGGCGCGTCGCGTGTGGGCCGCCGGCGCCGCTATCGGCGGGCCGCCCGACGAACAGATAGGTGAGTGGTGCTGCTCAACCGCAGAGCAGCTGGTCGGGGAGAGCGAACGTCGGCGGCGCCACCCCGTCCGATGTCTACGGCGCGTTGCGCGAGGTGGAGACGCTGTCGCCGTCACGGTTCGTCTGGCGCTCTGCTGCGGGTACCGTGCCATGCTGGCGCAACCGAGCCGGTACAGACGATGAAATGTGTAACCGCGTAGGAGAATTGCGAGCGAAAATGCACTTCTCAGGCGCTGTCACATTGTTCGCGAACCGCGGCGATTCGAGCCTGTTGGCGGCTCTGCGGGTGGGGAGATCGCGGTCGGATAGGTGCCGGTCGGGCCGGCGGTCGCCTGCCCAGTGAACGTGGCCCAGACGGTGAAGCGGTCGGCAATAACGTGTCGGGGCGTCGGCCCGGTTGCAGTGCGGTACTTCCGGAGGTAATCGAGGCGGCAGCGGCATCGGTGCGGACTTACGGCGTCGTGGTCCCACACCCGCGCGCACCGACGGCGAGCGGTGCGTCCGCACCGGTACGGTCGGCGATCGAACCCGGCCGCCCGCTGACCGACGACGAGGTGGCGGTGCACGAAGTGTGGCGTTCCTGCTCACCGAAGTCCGGCAGCAAGCGGCGCCGGACGACGTCCACGCCCGCGAGCCACCTGGCTCTGTGACACCGGAGACGCATATCGCGGAAGCACCCTCCGGTTGGTCCTGCGGATGCCAAGCATGACGTCGAAGACGTGCAATCACCCCCTTCCGACGTTGTGGTCGACGGGAATACGTTGTCTACGAGACTGATCGAGTGATCGACCGGAAATCATACCGTCGAGAAGATCGGTGCTCACCGAAGGGTGAGTGTTTTCCCCCCTGATGATGATGGATTTCGGTGCGGTGGTGCCTCAAAGTTATAGGTGTCCAACCGAACCCGGATCCCCAATCAGGGGTTAGCGGAACAACTATCAAGGAGAATCATCATGCCATGGATCGTCTCGTACATCTTCTGGCTGCTGGGCATTCCCAGCGACGCAACCATCAAGCACGACGTCACGCCGCTCACTGATTGAGTGTGAGCAGGCTGTGACTCAGGTCTCCGACATCATGGACAACAACGCACGTGCTCAGCGCACACAGGGCCAATCACATCGGGAACCCAGCGTCGCAGCGCTTCCAGAGGCCCCCGGCCGGTGGATCGACACCGGCAGGGGGCGTCTGAGTGCCCGCTTGGCCGGCCGTTCCCGGCACCCGGTGATGTGGCTGTATTCCGCACTGACCCGGCGACGCGGGGTGAGCAGTACCCGGCCCGAACCGGTCGGCGTCAACGAGGTGCTCGAACGCGTCGTCGCACTGCCGGTGAGCATCTGGACCTACGGGTTCGACCACCACTCGGTTCGGCACATGGGCCCGATGGCCCAGGATTTCGCGGCCGCCTTCGGGCTCGGCTCCACGGACCGCCGGATCAACATGGTCGACGCCAACGGTGTGTGCATGGCCAGTATCCAGGCGCTGCACCGCCGGCTCGTCGAGCTGGAACTGGAGGTTGCTCAGCTGCGAGCCTGATCCGGTCCGGGAACAATTCCCGCAGGTGGCACGGCGGATCCTGGCAGGCCTCGCAGCAGCAACCATCTGGTCCTCGTCCGCATCACCACGTCCACGGCGGCGGTGGGACTGACATGAATTGGGCGTTTTGTCTGTGGGGGAGGGTGCCGCAGCGGGAGGGAGCGGGTAAAGGCATCGCCGGAGGAGCCGCCCGGCCGTGGTGCCCGGGAGAGCATTACCTCGGTGCCGAGCTCTCACCCCCGCACCGGCAGCGCATCAATGGGACTCGCTCCGTCCTTTTCTCGCGGCGTCTCCGAAACCGGTGGCGCGAAGGCGCTGTACCCGGTACGCGATCGGTTTCCAGACTGTTGGGTGGAGTGCGCGTCTCGGCGCGGGACCGGCAACGGGATCGCTCAGGATACCGGCGGGCTCAGCAGGCACATGCCCCACCGTAGTTGGTTCCGGGCTGCCGTCTCGGCGATATCAACAGGGAATTCGATTGCCCGTATGTGACAGTGACCGCGCCGAGCTGGACCTGTTCCACCAGACTTTCGAAGACCCCGTTCCTGTTCGGGCGAGGGTTATACGCGTTGATCGGCGCGGAATCCCTGACGGCTGTGGAAACGATGCCTTCGGCTCGAGTGACGGCACCCATATCTATCGGGTGATGCTTCTTGTGTGTCGATTCGACGGTCGCCGGTCGCAGCCCGTCGAAACGGATCTCGTTTGAGGCAACACATTTCAGGATTTCCAGGACCTTACGGGGGATTCCCCACAAGTCAGCAAGTCGATAGATGCCGGTTGGCAACTGTTCCGCCGGCACCTCCCTCTCGGAAAGGAAAGATCGTGACACTGTCATGGAAGATTGCATCTGCGATCGCAGTAGGCATTCTGGCGGTGACTGGATGCGGGCGCGAGGATGCGGGTACGGCCGTGCTGGACAGCCCCTCCGCCACCACGAGCCCGGAGGCACCCACGACGACCAAGAGCGTCGGCGTGACCAGGGCAGCGACGACGGACGCCGCATCCGGTCATGCCGTCGAGCGCGCAGTCGACAAAACGGGCTGGTACGGCGGGTTCAAGATCACCGTCGACGACGTGACGGCGACACCCGAGGGCGGTGGGACGACGGTGGACCTCGCGCTGTCCTACGAAAACCTGGTCGGCGTGAAGAACACCGCGCCCGACACGGGCTACCTCGAGGTGGACGGGGGAGAGGTGGTGGAGGCCACCTTTGACAACCCGAACATAGCGGGATTCGGGAAAGGAACGGGAACCGCGACGGCTTCGCTGACGAGCACGGACGAATCCGCCGACCTCGAGGAGATCCTGGACTCGTTGGTGCTGGTCTACGGCGAGCCGGACAGCAACACGACCCGGCTCCCCTTCGCCGCCGACGCAGATGTCGAAAGCCTGAAGCCGCGGGGCATTCCGGTGGGACAAACATTCAGCGACAAAGTTCGGATCGAGCTGAGCAAGGCGTTCCTCTGGCCGAGCTACCAGGCCGGAGAACAGAACAAGTACGAGCTGTGGACCGAAGTGTCCCTGACCTGCACCGAAGAATGCGCCCGGTTCGGCTACGGCGTCACTATCGCCAATTTCACCCTCACCTCCCCGAACGGCAAGTCCGTAAAAGCCGACTCCCGCAGCCCCTGGGCCACTAGTTCGATCAGCGATACCAGCCCGGTCGACCATCAGTGGCTGGTCTTCGTGATCGACGAGCCGGCAACGGGAATCTACACGTTCAACCTCACCATGAAGGCGATGTCGAACCAACCCGAGTACGCGGTGGACGCCACCACCACCATTACCCTGTGACTCCCGCCCAGCATGCGGACCGGACACAAAAGTGCTCCGCCCTGTTTGATGGAGACATCCAAGACCCGGGAGGATGATCCACATGGTCGCACACGGAAGTACCGCGACGAGCTGCGCGAACGCGCCACCCGGATGGCTATCGACGCTCGCAAAGACCCCGAGACCACTGGCCGGCGCCTACAAGCGCGTCGCTGACCAACTCGGGGTTCACCCCGATGCGGACGTGGGTCAAACGCGCCGAGATCGACGAGGGCCTGCGTCCGGGGACCACGAGTGACGATGCATCCCGACTCGCCGAACTCGAACGCGAAGTCACAGTGCTACGCCGAGCGAACTCGACCCTCACGCAGGCTTCGGCCTTCTTCGCGTCAATGGACCGCCACCACAGGTGAAGGTCGAGTTCATCGACCAGTTCAAAGGTGAACACGGCGTCCAGCCGATCTGCGACACATTGAAAGATACCGATGCCGCGATCGCGCCGAGCACCTACTACGCCGCCAAGAGACGGCCGGAATCGGCCGTTCGAACCGTGATCGGGAGTTGACGTGTCCGCAGCTCCACCGTGAGCAGCGTGCCGGCCTCACGACGCCGCAACCCGCTGGCGAACAACACCTCCGCGAACGCCGCGTCCCGCCCGTCGTTGCGGCCCCGCCCCGAGCCATCCGGGTGGCCGTCCGCGCCGTACCCGCGCAAACCGACGTCCCGACACAGCCGGAAAGCCCTGGGGATCAACCACTTCACGTTCGACGAACGCGCATCCGTGGGTGCCAACTCCGCAACCTGCACCGGCGCCCCGTCGCGCGTGCGCACCGCCCGCAACCGCACCGGAATGGCCGCCACATGCCCCCGGGCAGCGGCCCATTCGTAGAGCATGCGCAGCGCCGCCAGTTCCCGAACCCACTTCGCCCCGCCGATCCGCCGAACGTTGCCCCGCCCGCGCAGCCGCCAGTCTTCCCCGTCCTCCAGGTCCTCCACACGGGCGTGGTCCCAGCCGCGGCCGCGCCCACAGGCCCGTAAGGAGATGCCGAGCAATCTGGCTACCCTCCAGCAGCGTCTGGAAGCATCACCGGCACAGCCGAACTAGCGCGGACGGCACTCGGGGGCTGACCCGAGGCGCATTTTCCGGGTGAGGCGATCAACGCTTCGGCGCACGCTGCGTGCTGGTGCGGATGGGTTTGGGGTGGGTTTCGTACATGCGGGCGGCGACGGCGAGGGCGCAGGCGCCGCTGACGGCGGCGGCCGCCCAGACGGCGGCGTGCATGCCCATCAGGTCGGCGACGATGCCG